>NZ_JAPEPX010000001.1:1042500-1220000 GCF_026339935.1 Streptomyces sp. NBC_01551 | reverse complement strand
CGGCGTAGAGGGTAAGACCCCCGTAGACGAAACATCAGCGGCTTGCTTGCTCATCTCCCAAGTAGCACGGGGCCCGAGAAATCCCGTGTGAATCTGGCGGGACCACCCGCTAAGCCTAAATATTCCCTGGTGACCGATAGCGGATAGTACCGTGAGGGAATGGTGAAAAGTACCGCGGGAGCGGAGTGAAATAGTACCTGAAACCGTGTGCCTACAAGCCGTGGGAGCGTCGCCGTTGTTCTTCGGAACAACGGTCGTGACTGCGTGCCTTTTGAAGAATGAGCCTGCGAGTTAGCGGTGTGTAGCGAGGTTAACCCGTGTGGGGAAGCCGTAGCGAAAGCGAGTCCGAATAGGGCGTTTGAGTTGCACGCTCTAGACCCGAAGCGGAGTGATCTAGCCATGGGCAGGTTGAAGCGGAGGTAAGACTTCGTGGAGGACCGAACCCACCAGGGTTGAAAACCTGGGGGATGACCTGTGGTTAGGGGTGAAAGGCCAATCAAACTCCGTGATAGCTGGTTCTCCCCGAAATGCATTTAGGTGCAGCGTCGTGTGTTTCTTGCCGGAGGTAGAGCACTGGATAGGCGATGGGCCCTACCGGGTTACTGACCTTAGCCAAACTCCGAATGCCGGTAAGTGAGAGCACGGCAGTGAGACTGTGGGGGATAAGCTCCATGGTCGAGAGGGAAACAGCCCAGAGCATCGACTAAGGCCCCTAAGCGTACGCTAAGTGGGAAAGGATGTGGAGTCGCAGAGACAACCAGGAGGTTGGCTTAGAAGCAGCCACCCTTGAAAGAGTGCGTAATAGCTCACTGGTCAAGTGATTCCGCGCCGACAATGTAGCGGGGCTCAAGCGTACCGCCGAAGTCGTGTCATTGCAGCAATAGGGCCAACGCCCGCTGTGATGGGTAGGGGAGCGTCGTGTGCCGGGTGAAGCAGCAGCGGAAGCTAGTTGTGGACGGTTCACGAGTGAGAATGCAGGCATGAGTAGCGATACACACGTGAGAAACGTGTGCGCCGATTGACTAAGGGTTCCTGGGTCAAGCTGATCTGCCCAGGGTAAGTCGGGACCTAAGGCGAGGCCGACAGGCGTAGTCGATGGACAACCGGTTGATATTCCGGTACCCGCTTTGAAACGCCCAATATCGAATCAGGCGATGCTAAGTCCGTGAAGCCGTTCCGGACCCTTCGGGGAAAGGAAAGTGGTGGAGCCGACGAACCAGACTTGTAGTAGGTAAGCGATGGGGTGACGCAGGAAGGTAGTCCAGCCCGGGCGGTGGTAGTCCCGGGGTAAGGGTGTAGGCCGAGGGGTAGGCAAATCCGTCCCTCATTAAGGCTGAGACCTGATGCCGAGCCGATTGTGGTGAAGTGGATGATCCTATGCTGTCGAGAAAAGCCTCTAGCGAGTTTCATGGCGGCCCGTACCCTAAACCGACTCAGGTGGTCAGGTAGAGAATACCGAGGCGTTCGGGTGAACTATGGTTAAGGAACTCGGCAAAATGCCCCCGTAACTTCGGGAGAAGGGGGGCCATCACTGGTGATCGGACTTGCTCCGTGAGCTGGGGGTGGCCGCAGAGACCAGCGAGAAGCGACTGTTTACTAAAAACACAGGTCCGTGCGAAGCCGTAAGGCGATGTATACGGACTGACGCCTGCCCGGTGCTGGAACGTTAAGGGGACCGGTTAGTGCGCTTTCGGGCGTGCGAAGCTGAGAACTTAAGCGCCAGTAAACGGCGGTGGTAACTATAACCATCCTAAGGTAGCGAAATTCCTTGTCGGGTAAGTTCCGACCTGCACGAATGGCGTAACGACTTCTCGACTGTCTCAACCATAGGCCCGGTGAAATTGCACTACGAGTAAAGATGCTCGTTTCGCGCAGCAGGACGGAAAGACCCCGGGACCTTTACTACAGTTTGATATTGGTGTTCGGTTCGGCTTGTGTAGGATAGGTGGGAGACTTTGAAGCAGCCACGCCAGTGGTTGTGGAGTCGTCGTTGAAATACCACTCTGGTCGTGCTGGATGTCTAACCTCGGTCCGTGATCCGGATCAGGGACAGTGTCTGATGGGTAGTTTAACTGGGGCGGTTGCCTCCCAAAGGGTAACGGAGGCGCCCAAAGGTTCCCTCAGCCTGGTTGGCAATCAGGTGTTGAGTGTAAGTGCACAAGGGAGCTTGACTGTGAGACCGACGGGTCGAGCAGGGACGAAAGTCGGGACTAGTGATCCGGCGGTGGCTTGTGGAAGCGCCGTCGCTCAACGGATAAAAGGTACCCCGGGGATAACAGGCTGATCTTCCCCAAGAGTCCATATCGACGGGATGGTTTGGCACCTCGATGTCGGCTCGTCGCATCCTGGGGCTGGAGTCGGTCCCAAGGGTTGGGCTGTTCGCCCATTAAAGCGGTACGCGAGCTGGGTTTAGAACGTCGTGAGACAGTTCGGTCCCTATCCGCTGTGCGCGTAGGAATATTGAGAAGGGCTGTCCCTAGTACGAGAGGACCGGGACGGACGAACCTCTGGTGTGCCAGTTGTCCTGCCAAGGGCATGGCTGGTTGGCTACGTTCGGGAGGGATAACCGCTGAAAGCATCTAAGCGGGAAGCCTGCTTCAAGATGAGTATTCCCACCTCCTTGAGAGGGTAAGGCTCCCAGTAGACGACTGGGTTGATAGGCCAGATGTGGAAGCCCGGTAACGGGTGGAGCTGACTGGTACTAATAGGCCGAGGGCTTGTCCTCAGTTGCTCGCGTCCACTGTGTTAGTTCTGAAGCAACGAACGGTTGCTGGTTTCTAGAGCTGGAACATAACTACAAAGTGTGCTTGTTCGCTCGAAACCGATAGGGTTTCGGTGGTCATAGCGTTAGGGAAACGCCCGGTTACATTCCGAACCCGGAAGCTAAGCCTTTCAGCGCCGATGGTACTGCAGGGGGGACCCTGTGGGAGAGTAGGACGCCGCCGAACAATCTTTCAAAGGACCCTTGGTCCAGCGTTCAACGCTGGACCAAGGGTCCTTTTTGTTTTTCACCTCTTTACGCCGAAGCGCGGCCATGGGTTGGTTGCGCGAGAATGACTAGCGGTACCCCGAAGACAGGAGTCACACCCATGTCCAACTCTCCCGACGATCGTCCGGAGCGCGAGCCTCGGCGCAACGACGGCGGTGACAGGGGCGGCTTCCGTCGTGACGACCGTGGCGGTGACCGTGGCGGCTTCCGCCGCGACGACCGTGGTGGCCGTCCGACCGGTGGTGGCGGCGGCTTCCGCCGCGACGACCGCGGCGGGCGTCCCGCCGGCGGCGACCGTCCTTCCGGCGGCGGCTTCCGTGGTCGTGACGACCGCGGTGGCGACCGTCCCAGCTACCCCCGCCGTGACGACGACCGTGGTGGCCGTCCCTCCGGCGGTGGCGGTGGCTTCCGTCGCGACGACCGTGGGGGCGACCGTCCGTCGTACCCGCGCCGCGATGACGACCGCGGTGGGCGCCCCTCGGGTGGTGGCGGCGGCTTCCGCCGTGACGACCGCGGTGGCGACCGTCCGAGCTTCCCGCGTCGCGACGACGACCGCGGTGGCCGTCCCTCGGGTGGTGGCGGTGGCGGTGGCTTCCGCCGTGACGACCGCGGTGGCGACCGTCCGAGCTACCCGCGCCGTGACGACCGGGGCGACCGTCCGTCGTACCCGCGTCGCGATGACGACCGCGGCGGGCGTCCCTCGTACCCCCGCCGTGATGACGACCGTGGTGGCCGTCCCTCCGGCGGTGGCGGCGGTTTCCGTCGCGACGACCGCGGTGGCGACCGCCCCTCGTACCCGCGCCGTGACGATGACCGTGGTGGGTTCCGCGGTGGCCGTGACGACCGTGGCGGCGACCGGCCGTCCTACCCGCGCCGTGACGACCGCGGTGAGCGTCCGAGCTACCCGCGTCGTGATGACGACCGTGGTGGGTTCCGTGGCGGTCGTGACGACCGTGGTGGCGACCGTCCCTCGTACCCGCGCCGTGACGACCGTGGTGGGGACCGTCCGTCCTACCCCCGTCGTGACGACGAGCGTGGTGGCCGTCCCGCCGGCGGTGGTTTCCGTCGCGACGACCGGGGCGAGCGTCCGAGCTACCCGCGTCGTGATGACGACCGTGGTGGGTTCCGCGGTGGGCGTGACGACCGTGGTGGCGACCGTCCCTCGTACCCGCGCCGTGACGACCGTGGTGGGGACCGTCCGTCCTACCCCCGTCGCGATGACGACCGTGGTGGGCGTCCCTCCGGCGGTGGCGGTGGCTTCCGCCGTGATGACCGTGGTGGCGACCGTCCGAGCTACCCGCGCCGTGACGACCGGGGCGACCGTCCTTCGTACCCCCGTCGTGATGACGACCGTGGTGGGTTCCGCGGCGGTCGTGACGACCGTGGTGGCGACCGTCCCTCGTACCCGCGCCGCGACGACCGCGGTGGCGACCGGGGTGGCTTCCGTGGGCGCGACGACCGTGGTGGGTACCGCGGCGGTCGTGACGACCGTGGCGGCGACCGCGACTTCCGCGCGGACCGTGACCGGGACCCGGTCAAGCGGCTTCCGATCGACGAGGACGTCACCGGGTTCGAGATCGACGCCGATGTGCGTCAGGAGCTCCTGAGCCTGCCCAAGGGCCTGGCCGAGGAGGTCTCCAAGAACCTGGTGATGGTGGCCCGGCTGATCGACGAGGACCCCGAGCAGGCGTACGCGTACTCGCGCATCGCCCTGAGGCTGGCCTCCCGTGTCGCCGCCGTGCGCGAGGCCGCCGGCTTCGCCGCGTACGCGACGCAGAAGTACAGCGAGGCGCTCGCCGAGTTCCGCGCCGCCAAGCGGATGACCGGTTCCGTCGAGCTGTGGCCCGTCATGGCCGACTGCGAGCGCGGCCTCGGCCGTCCGGAGCGGGCGCTGACCATGGCCGGCGAGCCCGAGGTGGCGAAGCTGGACAAGGCCGGTCAGGTCGAGATGCGTCTCGTCGCCGCCGGTGCCCGGCGCGACCTGGGTCAGCTCGACGCCGCGATCGTGACCCTGCAGAGCCCGGAGCTGGCCTCCAACTCCGTCCAGCCGTGGACGGCGCGCCTGCGCTACGCCTACGCCGACGCCCTGCTGGCGGCCGGTCGTGAGGACGAGGCCCGCGAGTGGTTCGGCAAGACCCTCGAAGCGGACAAGGACGGCGCGACCGACGCCTCCGACCGGCTCGCCGAGCTGGACGGTGTCGAGTTCGTCGACGCGATGCACGAGGACGCCGAGGGCGCCCTGAGCGTCGAGGACGAGGCCGACGAGGACGACGAGGCGGACGCCGCCGAGATCGCCGCCGCCGAGCGTGCCTCGGACCAGGCCGAGTACTACGACGAGGACGACGAGGAGTACGAGGCCCTGGAGGACTCCGAGGCCGAGGCCGACGTTGACGTCGACGTCACCGACGAGGTCGTCGCCGACCTCGACGACGACCGGGCCGACGACAAGGCCTGAGCCGCGTAGCTGAAACGAAAGGGCGGTACCCCACCGGGGGTACCGCCCTTTCGCGTTCCCGGGGCGCGCCTCAGTCGACGCTGCGCAGGACCAGGCCGGTGGCCGGTTTCGGTCCGAAGGAGGTCGACTTGCGCGGCATGGTGACGCCCTGGCGGGCCAGGTCGCGGACCACGGCCTCCCGTACGGGGTGGAGCAGCACCGCCGTGCCGCCGTGACGCTCGGCCATGGCGACGCTGGCCTCCGCGTCGTGGATGTACGTGATGTCCTCGGGGGCGTCCGGGATCTGCCACAGCGCGTCCAGCAGGGTCGCGTGGAGGACGGTGGCGTCCAGCCGGCGCCAGGCCTCGGGGCGGTCGCGGCGGACGGTGCGCTCGATGAGGGCCGGGTCGGGGTCGGTGACCAGGTGGAAGGTGCCGTCGCCGGCCAGCAGGAAGGCGTTGCCGCGCTCGGAGGCGTCCGCGAGGACCTCCAGGGCGAGCGGGAGCGGGCCGTCGACCGGGCGGACCCGGAAGGAGCCGTCCAGCGCGGCGAGGGCGTCGGCGAGCGGCAGGCGGCGCAGCATCCGGTGGATGGCGCGGACCTGGAGCGGGTAGCGGGCGGTGTCGACGAGGAGGACCAGGCCGAAGTCCCACCCGGTGGGGGACCGGTGCTCGTCCTGGAGGCGCAGGTACGTCGCCCAGCGGTGGTGGCCGTCGGCGATGAGGGCCTGGCGGTGGCCGAGGTCCGAGGTGACGGCGGCCAGCTCGGCGGGGTCGGTGATGGCCCACAGGCGGTGCCGGATGCCGTCCTCGGTGGTGGTCGAGAGCAGCGGGGCGCTCTGGGCCGTGCGCTCGACGACCGCCGCGGTGCCCGCGTCGGGGGCGTCGCCGAGGTAGGTGAGCAGCAGGGGCTCCAGGTTGGCGGCGGTGGCCCGCATCAGACCGGCGCGGTCGGTGACCACGTCGGGCATGACGTCCTCGTGGGGCAGGACGATGCCGGCCGCGGCGTCGGACAGGGCCAGGGCGCCGACGACGCCGCGCTGGAGGAGGCCGGCCTTGCGCTGTTCGTACACGTAGAGAGCGGGCTCGGAGTCGGCGCTGAGGACGCCTTCGGCGAGCCAGTCCCGGAGGGTGCGGGCCGCCTGGTCGTTGCGCTCGGCGGGGGTTTCCGCCTGCGGGAGGATGAGGCGGACGATGTTGTGCGGGTCCGCGGATTCCAGGTAGTCGACTCCGTCGGGGCGCACGACCACGTCGTACGGCGGGGAGGTGACGGCGGCGAGGCTGCCCACACGCTCCGGGACATAGCGCAGTCCGTGGAAGGGGATCAGGCGCAGGCCGTGCTCCGCGGGGTTGGAAGTGGTCATTGCTGCATCGTAAGTCGCGTCTCGGTATGCGGGATGATCGGGGGAGTGCGGAAATGAGACAAGATCGACTGTATGAGGAGAGGGCTCGATGACCTCGCAGAGCAGGACCCGTCCCGCGGGCAGTGAGCGCAGTCTGCACCAGGCGTACGACACGGCCCTCCTCGACCTCGACGGGGTGGTGTACGCGGGCGGGCAGGCCATCGCGTACGCGGTCGACTCGCTGGTGGCGGCCCGGGCGGACGGGATGCACCTGGCGTACGTCACGAACAACGCGCTGCGGACGCCGGACGCGGTGGCGGCCCACCTGACGGAGCTGGGGATCCCGAGCGAGGCGGGCGAGGTGATCACCTCGGCGCAGGCGGTGTCCCGGCTGATCGCGGAGCAGGTGCCGGCGGGTTCCAAGGTGCTGCTCATCGGCGGCGAGGGGCTGCGGGTGGCGCTGCGCGAGCGCGGGCTGGTCCCGGTGGAGTCGGCCGACGAGGAGGGCCTGGCGGCGGTGGTCCAGGGGTACGGGGGGCCCGGCCTGGAGTGGGGCCGGCTCGCGGAGGCCTCGTACGCGGTCAACCGGGGGGTGCCCTGGTTCGCGTCGAACACCGACCTGACGATCCCGTCGGCGCGCGGGATCGCGCCGGGCAACGGGGCCGCGGTGGAGGTCGTACGGATCGCCACGGGCGCGGAGCCCCAGGTGGCGGGGAAGCCGCAGCCGCCGATGCACCGGGAGACGGTGCTGCGGACCGGGGCGAAGCGGCCGCTGGTGGTGGGGGACCGGCTGGACACCGACATCGAGGGCGCCTTCAACGGGGAGGTGGACTCGCTGCTGGTGCTGACCGGGGTGACGGACGCGGAGCAGCTGCTGCGCGCCGAGCCGAGGCACCGGCCGACGTACGTGGACCGGGATCTGCGCGGGCTGCTCACGGGCCAGCCGGAGGTGGCCGGTGACGCGGGGGAGGGCCTGCGCTGCGGGGGCTGGACGGCGGTCGCGGTGGACGGCGTACTGGAGGTGCGCGCGGAGGGCGGGGACCCGCTCGACGGGCTGCGGGCGCTGTGCGCGGCGGCGTGGACGGACGCCGGGGAGGGTTCCTGCGGCCTGGACGCGGACAAGGCGCTCGCCAGGCTGGGACTTTGACCCCAGGGGCGCCGGACGGGCGCTGCTCCACACGGGGGATCTTGCCGGTCGGAGGGTAGGCTAACCTAACCTCCGTGTTGGTCGAGAGTCCCCCAGAACAGAGCGCGGCGCCCGCAGCCGCTGCCACCCGGTCGCGCCACGGCGCGCGCGCCGCCGGTCTGCTGGCCGCCCTCGCGGTGCTGGCCCTGATCGCGGTCGCGAGCATCGCCGTGGGCGCCAAGCAGATGCCGCTCGACGAGGTCTGGCACGGCCTCTTCCACTACTCGGGGACCTCCTCCGACGTGGTGGTACGGGACCTGCGGGTGCCGCGCACCATCCTCGGGCTGCTGGTCGGCCTCGGCCTCGGCCTGTCCGGCGCGGTGATGCAGGCGCTGACCCGCAACCCGCTGGCCGAGCCCGGCATCCTCGGCGTCAACGCGGGCGCCGCGGCCGCCGTCGTGTCGGCCATCAGCTTCTTCGGGGCGAACTCCCTGAGCGAGTTCGTCTGGTGGGCGTTCCTCGGCGCGGGCGTCGTCTCCGTCGTCGTGTACGTGCTCGGCGGCAGCCGCAGCGCCACCCCGGTGCGCCTGGCCCTGGCCGGTACGGCCGCCAGCGCGGCCCTGGTCGGCTACATCAACGCCGTCCAGCTGATGGACAGCAAGGCGCTCGACAAGCTCCGCTTCTGGACGGTGGGTTCGCTGGCCTCGGCCAACATGGACACCGTCCGGCAGGTGGCCCCGTTCCTGCTGGCCGGCGCGGTCCTCGCGCTCGCGCTGGGCCGACCGCTCAACGCGATGGCCATGGGCGACGACACCGCCCGCGCGCTCGGGGCGAACCTGACGCGCACCCGGATCGGCGCCATGATCGCGATCACCCTGCTGTGCGGGGCGGCCACCGCCGCGTGCGGGCCGATCGTGTTCATCGGCCTGATGATCCCGCACCTCGTACGGTTCTTCACCGGCCCCGACATGCGCTGGGTGCTCGCCTACTCGGCGGTCCTGTCCCCCGTGCTGCTGCTCGGCGCCGACGTCATCGGACGGGTCGTCACCCGGCCCGCGGAACTGCAGGTCGGCATCGTCACCGCCCTCATCGGCGGCCCCGTCTTCATCTACCTGGTTCGGCGCAAGAGGATGGCCCAGCTGTGACCGTGCCCACGAAACTCCGGGCGGGACGGGCCGCCGGGCCCCGGCCGCTGCGGCTCCCCGCCGGGCTGTCCCTGCGCGTGGAGCGGCGCGCGCTCGCCGTCGGGCTGCTGCTCGCCGTCGCGGCGCTCGCGCTGGCCGTCGTCCTCATCGGCACCGGCGACTTCGAGATCGCCCCGGCGGACGTCGTGCAGACCCTGCTGGGCAACGGCACCCCGGCCAACGACTTCATCGTCAACGACCTGCGGCTGCCGCGCGTCCTGGTCGCGCTGCTGGTCGGCGCCGCCCTCGGGATGTCCGGCGCCGTCTTCCAGTCCGTCTCGCGCAACCCGCTCGGCTCCCCGGACCTGCTCGGCTTCGGGTACGGGTCGGCGGTCGGCGCGCTCGTCGTCATCATCGTCTTCCACGGCGGCGCCACCGAGGTCGCCCTCGGGGCCGTTATCGGCGGCCTGATCGCGGGCCTCGGCGTGTACCTGCTCGCGTACAAGCAGGGCATCAGCGGCTACCGGCTGGTGCTCGTCGGCATCGGCGCCTCCGCGATGCTGGTCGCGATGATCCAGTACCTCCTGACGAAGGCGCAGCTCGTCGAGGCGACCCGCGCGATGGTCTGGCTGACCGGCTCGCTGGCGGGCCGGGACTGGGCGCAGGTGTGGCCGCTGCTGGCGACCTGCGCGGTGCTGTTCCCGCTGGTCCTCCTGCAGGGCCGGGCCCTGCGGATCATGGAGATGGGCGACGACGCCGCGTACGCGCTGGGCGTGCGGGTGGAGCGGACCCGGATGCTGCTGATGGTGGCGGCGATCCTGCTGACCACGGCGGCGAGCGCCGCGGCCGGGCCGATCAGCTTCGTCGCGCTGGCCGCGCCGCAGCTGGCCCGGCGGCTGACCCGCTCGCCCGGGGCGGGGCTGCTGACCGGGGCCCTGATGGGCGCCGTGCTGCTGATGCTGTCCGACTGGGCCTCGCAGCGGGCCTTCGGCGCCGACCAGCTGCCGGTGGGCGTGGTGACGGGACTCGTCGGCGGTGTGTACCTGCTGTGGCTGCTCGTCACCGAGCGCAAGGCGGGACGGATATGAGCGCGACGGATACGACGAGCGCGACCGTGAGCGGGGCGGAACCGGCCGCCGGACTCGGAAACCCTAGGAGTACGCAAGTGCAGCGGCTGACCGCGGAGAACGTGACCCTCGGATACGAGCAGCGGGTCATCGCCGAGAACCTGTCGGTGGAGATACCCGACAACTCCTTCACGGTGATCGTCGGCCCCAACGCGTGCGGCAAGTCCACGCTGCTGCGCGCCCTGTCGCGGATGCTGAAGCCGTCCGCCGGGCGGGTGCTGCTGGACGGGCAGGCCATCGGGTCGCTGCCCGCGAAGAAGGTCGCCAAGACGCTGGGGCTGCTCCCGCAGTCCTCGATCGCTCCGGACGGCATCACCGTCTCCGACCTGGTCGCGCGCGGCCGCTACCCGCACCAGGGGCTGCTGCGCCAGTGGTCGCAGGAGGACGAGCGGATCGTCAACGAGTCGATGGCCTCCACCGGGGTCGCCGAACTCGCCGACCGGGCCGTGGACGAGCTGTCGGGCGGGCAGCGCCAGCGCGTGTGGATCGCGATGGCGCTGGCCCAGCAGACGCCGCTGCTGCTGCTCGACGAGCCGACGACCTACCTGGACATCCAGCACCAGCTGGACGTCCTGGACCTGTGCGCGGAGCTGCACGAGAACCAGGGCCGGACCCTGGTCGCCGTCCTGCACGACCTCAACCACGCCGCCCGCTACGCCACGCACCTGATCGCCCTGCGGGGCGGCGAGGTGATCGCCGAGGGGCCGCCGGCCGAGGTGGTCACCGCCGAACTGGTGGAGAAGGTGTTCGGGCTGCGCTGCCAGGTCATCGACGACCCGGAGACCGGGACGCCGCTGGTGATCCCGGCGGGCCGGCAGGCCCGCGCGAAGGTGTCCGTCTGAGTCCGATTCCCGATCTGAGTCCGAGTCCCGCCCGGGGCGGCCCGGCCGGCCGGGCCGTCAGAGCAGGCTCTTCAGCCTCAGCAGGTCGCGGAAGCCGGCCTCCAGCCTGACCCGGCCGGAGGCCCAGGCCTTGGCGAACTTCAGCTCGCCCGCCACCATCGCCACCAGGTCGTCGCCGGTCATCGCGAGCCGGATCTCGGCCTTGGCGGCGGGCGGGCCGGGCGCGACCGCGTCGACCCGGATCCGGCCGCCTTCGAGGCGGCCGGTGAAGGTCCGGTCCAGGTCGGTGATGTGGCAGCTCAGGGAGCGGTCGAGCGCGGCCGCGCCGGGCACGTCGCCGTCGGCCCGCGCCAGGTTGCCGGAGAGTTGGTCGAGTGCTTCGCGGCACTCCTCGATCGTAGCCATCGTGATCACGACCGTACCGCAGAGCCGTGCGTGGTCGCGGCCGCGCTTCGGGGTAGCGTCGGGGCATGACCGACGAAGTGTCCGGGCCCGTTCCGGACGTCCCCGAGGAGTCCGCGCCCCCCGCGCCGTCCGCGCCGGAGCCCGGACCGCTGGGCGTCGTACGCACCCCCACCGGGCACGCCGACGTGGACGCGCACCTGGAGCGGCTGGCGGACGCCGACCACCTCACGGCGGACGGGCACGTCGAGGTGTACGAGGATGTGCACAGGGGACTGCGCGACGCGCTGACCGCGCTGGACGCACCGCCCGTCCCCGGACCGTACGAAAACAGGAGCTGAACCGAACGTGGCAGGAGTGGCACGACGCCGCCTGGACGCCGAACTGGTACGCCGCAGCATGGCCCGCTCGCGCGAGCACGCGGCCCAGCTGATCGCCGCGGGCCGGGTGACCGTCGGCGGCGCCACCGCGACCAAGCCGGCCACCCAGGTCGAGACCAGCGCGGCCCTCGTGGTCCTCAAGGACGACAGCGACCCCGACTACGTCTCCCGCGGCGGCCACAAGCTGGCGGGCGCCCTCGCGGCGTTCCGGCCGCAGGGGCTCGTCGTCGAGGGCCGCCGGGCGCTGGACGCCGGCGCCTCCACGGGCGGCTTCACCGACGTGCTGCTGCGCGCGGGCGTGGCCCACGTCGTCGCCGTCGACGTCGGCTACGGGCAGCTCGCCTGGTCGCTGCAGAGCGACGACCGGGTCACCGTCAAGGACCGGACGAACGTCCGGGAACTCACCGTGGAGCTGATCGACGGCGTCCCGGTCGACCTGGTCGTCGGAGACCTGTCCTTCATCTCCATCGGGCTGGTGCTGCCCGCGCTGGTGCGCTGCTGCGCCCCGGACGCGGACCTGGTGCTGATGGTCAAGCCGCAGTTCGAGGTCGGCAAGGAGCGCCTCGGCAGCGGCGGCGTGGTCCGCAGCCCCGAGCTGCGCGCCGAGGCGGTACGGGAAGTCGCCGCGCAGGCGTGGAAGTTGGGGCTGGGCGTGGTCGGCGTGACGGCGAGCCCGCTGCCGGGGCCGTCGGGCAACGTCGAGTACTTTCTGTGGCTGAGGGCGGGGGCACCGGCGCTCGACCCGGCGGATGTTGACCGTGCAGTGGCGGAGGGGCCTCAGTGACAGATTCTGTGGGGGAACGGGCGGAACAGGTGGGGGAGGGCCGCACGGTCTTCCTGCTCGCGCACACCGGGCGACCGGCGGCCATCCGCAGCGCCGAGCTGGTCGTACGCGGCCTGCTGCGCAGCGGCCTGGGGGTGCGGGTGCTGCGGTACGAGGCCGCGGACCTGCCGCTGCCTCCCGAGGTGGAGCTCGTCGACGAGTGCACGCCCGAGGTGTTCGACGGCTGTGAGCTGCTGATCGTGCTGGGCGGGGACGGCACCCTGCTGCGCGGCGCGGAGTTCGCGCGCGGCTCGGGGGTGCCGATGCTCGGCGTCAACCTGGGCCGGGTGGGATTCCTCGCCGAGGCGGAGCGGGACGACCTGGACAAGGTCGTCGACCGTGTGGTGACGCGCGAGTACGAGGTCGAGGAGCGGATGACCCTCGACGTGATCGTGCGGACCAACGGGGACGTCGTCCACCAGGACTGGGCGCTGAACGAGGCTGCCGTTCAGAAGGTGTCCCCGGAGCGGATGCTGGAGGTGGTCCTGGAGATCGACGGGCGCCCGGTGTCCGGCTTCGGCTGCGACGGGATCGTCTGCGCCACGCCGACGGGCTCCACGGCGTACGCCTTCTCGGCGGGCGGCCCGGTGGTGTGGCCGGAGGTGGAGGCGCTGCTGATGGTGCCGATCAGCGCGCACGCGCTGTTCGCGAAGCCGCTGGTGACCTCGCCGGACTCGGTGCTGGCGGTGGAGGTTCAGACGGGTACCCCGCACGGGGTGCTGTGGTGCGACGGGCGCCGGACGCTGGAGCTGCCGTCGGGGGCGCGGGTGGAGGTCCGCCGGGGCACGGTGCCGGTGCGGCTCGCCCGGCTGCACCACGCGTCGTTCACGGACCGGCTCGTCGCGAAGTTCGCGCTGCCCGTGTCGGGGTGGCGCGGGGCACCGCATTAGCACATCCGTTCGGGAAACTCTCCACGGGTGACGTCACATGGCACCGGTCAAACCTCGGTATCGTCGTCCCGTGCTTGAGGAGATGCGGATACGGTCGCTCGGTGTCATCGACGACGCGGTGGTCGAGCTGTCGCCCGGTTTCACCGCGGTGACCGGCGAGACCGGCGCGGGCAAGACCATGGTCGTCACCAGCCTCGGGCTGCTGCTCGGCGGGCGCGCCGACCCTGCCCTGGTGCGGATCGGCGCCAAGGCGGCCGTCGTGGAGGGGCGCCTCGTGATGCGCCCCGACGCGCCCGCCGCCGTCCGCGCCGAGGAGGCCGGGGCCGAACTCGACGACGGCGCGCTGCTGATCAGCCGGACGGTGTCCGCCGAGGGGCGTTCGCGCGCCCACGTCGGCGGCCGCTCCGTGCCCGTCGGCCTGCTCGGCGAACTCGCGGACGACCTCGTCGCCGTCCACGGGCAGACCGACCAGCAGGGCCTGCTGCGGCCCGCCCGGCAGCGCCAGGCCCTCGACCGGTACGCCGGGAACGCCGTCACCGTACCCCTGGAGAAGTACGCGGGCGCCTACCGGCGGCTGCGCGCGGCCGCCGCCGAACTGGAGGAGATCACCACCCGGGCCCGGGAGCGGGCCCAGGAGGCGGATCTGCTGCGCTTCGGGCTGGACGAGATCGCCGCCGTCGAGCCGCTGGCCGGCGAGGACGCCGAGCTCGCGGCGGAGGCCGAACGGCTCGGGCACGCGGAGGCGCTGGCCTCGGCGGCGCAGCTCGCGCACGCGGCGCTGGCCGGCAACCCGGAGGACCCGGAGGGCATCGACGCGAACACGCTGGTCGCGGGCGCCCACCGGGCACTGGAATCCGTACGGTCGCACGACCCGGCGCTCGGCGCGCTCGCCGAGCGGATCGGGGAGCTGGGCATCCTGCTCGGCGACGTGGCCGGGGAGCTCGCCGGGTACGCCGACGACCTGGACGCCGATCCGCTGCGGCTCGCCGCGGTGGAGGAGCGCCGGGCGGCGCTGACGCAGCTGACCCGCAAGTACGGCGATTCGATCGACTCCGTACTGGAATGGGCCCAGCAGGGTTCGGCGCGGCTGCTGGAACTCGACGGCGACGACGAGCGGATCACCGAACTCACCGCCGAGCGCGACGGGCTGCGAGAGGAACTCTCGCAGCTGGCACAGGCGTTGACGGACGCCCGGGTGGAGGCCGCCTCGCGGTTCGCGTCCGCCGTGACGGAGGAGCTGGCCTCGCTGGCGATGCCGCACGCCCGGGTGACCTTCGACATCCGCCAGACCGAGTCCCCCGAGGGGGCCGACGGCGTCGAGGTCGGCGGCCGCAACGTCGCGTACGGGCCCTCGGGCGCCGACGAGGTCGAACTGCTGCTGGCCCCGCACCCCGGCGCCCAGCCGCGGCCGATCGCCAAGGGCGCCTCGGGCGGTGAGCTGTCGCGGGTGATGCTGGCGGTGGAGGTCGTGTTCGCGGGCTCCGACCCCGTGCCGACGTACCTCTTCGACGAGGTCGACGCCGGCGTCGGCGGCAAGGCGGCCGTCGAGGTCGGCCGGCGGCTCGCGAAGCTGGCCAAGTCGGCGCAGGTCGTGGTCGTCACCCACCTGCCGCAGGTGGCCGCCTTCGCGGACCGGCAGCTGCTGGTGGAGAAAACCGTCGACGGAGCCGTGACCCGAAGCGGCGTCACCGTCCTGGAGGGCGAGGACCGCATCCGCGAGCTGTCGCGGATGCTGGCCGGCCAGGAGGACTCCGAAACCGCCCGCGCACACGCCGAGGAACTCCTCGCGGCGGCGCGCGCGGACGCGTCGGGGTGAGTCGCACGCTAGTCCGTGTGGGTGAGGCTGAGGGGTGACTGGCGGTATCTCGTACGGGATACGCACCCGTATGGTCCCGGAACGCGCGTGCGGACTGGCATCCTGGGCGTCGTCTCTGCCTCCCTCACCCAGGAGCTTCGGCCCGTGAGCAGCTCCCCGGTCCCCGTACCCGCCCAGGCCCAGCCGTACGGGCGGCCGCCGCTCCGCACCGTCCAAGTGCTGGGCGGCGCCGGCGCGGGCAGCAGTACGCACGTGCGGTCGCTGGCGACCGGGCTCGCCGCGCGGGGGGTACGGGTCACCGTGTGCGCCCCCGTCGAAGCGGAGGGGGAGTACGACTTCACCGGCGCCGGGGCCTCGTTCGCGCCCGACGCGGTGAGCGCGCTGCGGGCGGCGTGCGCCGGGGCGGACGTGGTGCACGCGCACGGCGTACGGGCCGGCCTGCGGGCCGCGCTGGCGCTGCGCGGGCACCGGGCGCCGCTGGTGGTGTCCTGGCACGGAAACCCGGAGAGCGGGGGCACGCTGGGGCGGCTGAGCCGGCTGCTGGAGCGGCGGGTGGCGCGGGCGGCGGCGGTGGTCCTGGGGTCCTCGTCGGACCAGGTGGACCTGGCGCGGCGGCGCGGTGCGCGGGACGCGCGGCTGGCGGCGGTGGCCGTGCCGGCCGGGCCGACGGCGGCCGCGGGCGGGGACCCGGGGAAGGCGCGGGCGGAACTCGGGGCGGTGGAACGGCCGTTGGTCATCGCGGTCGGCAGCCTGGTGCCGCGCCGTGGGTACTCCGTGCTGCTGGACGCGGCGCGGGCGTGGCGCGGGCTGAACCCGGTACCGCTGCTGGTGATCGCGGGGGAGGGGCCGCTCCGGGCCGAACTGGCCCGGCGGATCGAGCTGGAGGCGCTGCCGGTGCGGCTGCTGGGGCGGCGCCGGGACGCGGCGGAGCTGCTGGCGGCGGCGGACGTCGCGGTGCTCCCGAGCCGGTGGGAGGGCCGGTCGCTGCTGGCGCAGGAGGCCCTGCGGGCCGGGGTGGCGCTGGTGGCCACGGCGGTGGGGGGCGTGCCGGAGCTGGTCGGTGACGCGGCGGTGCTGGTGCCGTACGGGGACCGGGGCGCGCTGTCCTCGGCGGTGGCGGGCCTGCTGGGCGACCCGGCAAGGCGCGCGGAACTCGGCGCGGCGGGGCGGGCCCAGGCCGCGACGTGGCCGTCGGAGGACGACACGGTGGCGCAGGTCCTGGCGGTGTACGACGAACTGATGGACCGCCGCCGCCCCCCTGCGGCCCGCTGACCGGCCCCCGGCGCCTCAATCGCCGGCGGGGCTGGACGGCCCGGCCCGGCCCGTGCGCGCCGTTGCGGGGGGCGCTGCCCCCGGACCCCGGCGCCTCAAACGCCGGCGGGGCTGGATGGTGCGGCGGCGTTGCACCTGGGCTCCCGCGCCTCAATCGCCGGCGGGGCTGGATTTGACCGGCGGGCGCTTTGGGTGCGTGGGCTTCGCCCCGCACCGGCTGGGTTGCCCGGCGGGCGGTCTCAGCCTCGCCGGCGTTTGAGGCGCGGGTCTGGGCGGAGCCCGGGGAACGGTGGAAGGGCGGGGCGGGGAGAAGCCGCCCGCAGGGCCCCGCACCGGCCCCACCCGGGCCCGAGGCCAGCTGGCGCGGGGGGACGCAGCCGGGCCGTAATACACCCCGTCCCGTCCCGCAGACGGCGGACGGGCAAGGCCCGGGACGGCCGGGGCCGGGACCCCGGCCAGGCAGCCGACGGACGGAGTCCGGCGCAGCCGGGCGAAGCCCGGGAGGCCCGCCAGGGCCGAGCGGTGCGAGGGCGGCGTCAAGAAGGAGCGCGGCGTCAAGAAGGGACGTGGCGGCGGGCGCGGAGGGCGAGGCTCAGGGAGAGGACCGTCTCGGGGTCGTCCAGGTCCGTGCCGAGGAGTTCCGAGATGCGGGCCAGGCGGTTGTACAGGGTCTGGCGGTTCAGGTGCAGCTCGCGGGCAGTCTCCGCCTTGCGGCCGGCATGGGCGAGGTACGTCTCCAGGGTGGGGAGGAGCGGGGGGCGGGAGGTGGTGTCGTGGACGCGGAGCGGGCCGATCGCGCGGTCGACGAACGCCGCCAGGTCGGGGTGCTCGCGCAGCCGCCACAGCAGGAGGTCGATGTCCAGGCGCCGCGCGTCGTACCAGGGCCGGGCCGGCAGGCCATGGGCCGCCGTCGCCGTCTCGGCGGCGTGCCGGAGCCCGGCGGACGCCGCCGCCCAGCCGCCCGAGACGCCGACCACGACCGCCGGCGGGGCGCCGGCCCGGTCCAGGCCGGCCCGTTCGACCCCGGCCCGCAGCGCGGCCGCGACCCGGTCCGCGACCGTCGTGCGTTCCGATTCCGCGCGGAGCGAGACCAGCAGCGGTACCCGGCCCTCCACCGGGCGGACCCCGAGCAGGACGGGGACCCCGACCGAGGAGAGCTCCTCCAGCACCGCCCGGGCCAGCACGGCCCAGTTCCCGGAGGGCCCGAGGTCGGAGGAAAGCCGCATGACCACCGGCAACAGCGGGCCCGCGCCCGGTTTGAAGCCCAGGACCCGTGCCTGCGCCGGTGCGTCCTCGGCCGAGATGCGGCCCTCCGCCAGGTCCGTCAGGAAGTCCCCGCGCCCCCGCGCCGCCAGCTCGTCCTCCTGGCGGGCCTGCATCAGGACCACGGCCAGTACCCCCGCCGTCCGCTCCGCCGCCATCCGGTGCACCGGCAGCAGCGGCGCCGAG
This sequence comes from Streptomyces sp. NBC_01551, assembly GCF_026339935.1. Taxonomy (NCBI): domain Bacteria; kingdom Bacillati; phylum Actinomycetota; class Actinomycetes; order Kitasatosporales; family Streptomycetaceae; genus Streptomyces; species Streptomyces sp. NBC_01551. Next base: position 1,201,984 of record NZ_JAPEPX010000001.1, on the reverse strand, counting down.
ACGCCCAGCAGGACCACGCGCGCGCGCACCGATCCCGTGCCGTGCCCGCCGCCGGGGACGTCGATGACCACCGTGTTGGCCGACGGCTCCGCCTCGCGCTGCCCCCGCAGGCCCTCCCACACCTGGAGCGGGTCCGCCGCGGCCTCGCCGGAGACCGGGCCGGCCGCGTACAGCAGCTGCCCGTCGGGGGTCTCCAGGAACACCGGGTTCGCGGTGAAGTCCGCCAGGATGCGCAGCACCTGGGGGATCCCGCCGCCGCCCAGCAGTGCCTGCGTACAGCGCCGGTGGACCTCCTCGGCCCGCTGGAGCAGGGCGTAGTGGTGGTTGACGATCTCGGTGTGGACCTCCTCCGTGACCGTCACGAAGGGGACCTCGCGGTGGAGTTGGACCAGCGGCAGACCGGCCGCCCGGGCCGTCTCGACGAGCGTCGCCGGGAGCCGCGTGAAGCGCGGGCCCAGCTCCACGACCAGCGCGGCGATCCCCCGGTCCGCGAGGCGGCGTACGAACGCGCGCTGCTCGGCCGGGCGCGTCCCCAGACCCAGGCCCGTGGTCAGCAGCAGCTCGCCGCCCTTGAGCAGGGAGGCGATGTTCGGCACCTCGCCGGCGTGCACCCAGCGCACCGTGCGGCCGAGGCGGTCGGCGCAGGCCACCACCTCGGGCAGTCCGCTGCGCAGTCCCGGCAGTTCCAGCGCCCGCTGAACGGTGATGCCGCCCTGATTGTCCATGTCGCGGGACGCTACCAGGGGGTCAGGCCGGGGTGATGTTGTGGTTGAAGCGGAAGACGTTGTCCGGGTCGAACTCCCGCTTCACCCCGCCCAGCCGGGCCAGATTCTCCTCGCCGAGCCCCGCGACCACCCGCTCCCGGCCCTCGTCGCCGGTGAAGTTGAGGTACACGGCGCCGGTGCTCCACGGCCGGACGTCGGTCCGGGTGTCGCGGACCCACTGGATGGCGCGGGCGTCGTCCGCCGGGTCCTCCCAGATCCCGAACGGGTGCACGGCCCAGGGCGCGTCGCGGTACGGGACCGGCCACTCGGGCGGGCCCGACGCGATGGCACCGCCCTGCGGGAAGAGCACGTGCTGGCAGCCCGACGGCACCGGCATCGAGGCCGCACGGGCGCAGAACACGTCGAGCAGCTCGTCGGGGGCGGCGCGCAGGTACTCGGCGGACCAGTAGTTGCGCAGCTCGGGCGGGTCGTCGAACATGCACTGGAAGTCCGCGTAGGGCAGGGCGGTGACCATCTCCACCTCGTGCGGGACGGCCAGCAGCGGCGCGGCGAGCGCGCGCACCTCCTCCTCGGGCCCGGTGTACGTGAGCAGCGCGCCGGCGAGCAGGGTGCCGACCAGATGCGGCGGGACGAACTCCGCGGGCGGGCCGGTCAGGTAGAGGATCCCGCCGGCGGCCTCGTCCGGACCGGACTCGATGATGTCCCGGTACGCGCGGGTCAGCGCGGGCCCGTGCTCGGGCAGGGCCAGCACCATGGCGACCGAGAACACCGGCAGGTCGTGCAGCCGCAGCGTCAGCGAGGTGGCGATGCCGAAGTTCCCGCCGCCGCCGTGCAGGGCCCAGAACAGCTCCGGGTTCTCCTCCGCGGTCACGTCGAGGACCTGGCCGTCGGCCGTCACCAGCTCGACGCCGAGCAGATTGTCCACGGCCAGGCCGAACTTCCGGTCCGCCCAGCCGGAGCCGCCGCCGAGCACGTACCCGCCGACGCCCGTGGTCGAGGCCCGGCCGCCGGTGGTCGCCAGGGCGTACGGCTGGCAGGCCCGGTCGAGGTGGCTCATCGTGGCGCCGCCGCCGACGCGGACCGCCTTGGCCGCCGGATGGACCGTGACCTCGTGCATCCGGCGGAGGTCGACGACGACACCGCCGTCGTTGAGGGACATCCCGGCGACGCTGTGGCCGCCGCCGCGCACCGCGATGGGCAGGTCCAGGCTGCGGGCGAAGCGGACGGCGGTGACGACGTCCGGGACGCTCTCGCACTGGGCGATGACGGCGGGTTTGCGGTCGATCATCGCGTTGAAGAGGGTCCGGGCCTCGTCGTAGCCCGGGTCGTCCGCGGTGAACACGGCGCCGGAGAGGTCGTCGCGGAGGGCGGCGAGTGCGGTGCCGGCCTTTGAGGGGGCCATGGCCTGCCGCTCCTTTCGGAGGATGGCGTAAGACCATTCCAGCGTAGGCGGGGCCGGTGGCGGGGGCGCGCCGGCCGTGCGGCGCCGTTCCCCCCCCCCCCCCGACTTCGTCCGGGGGGATCCCGGGGGCTTTCGCCCCCGGCACCCCGCGCCGCCTCGAACGCCGGCGGGGCCGATCGTGCCGCTACCCCCCGTACGCCCCGCTCGCCGTCAGGCGCAGGGCCGTGTCGATCAGGGGGACGTGGCTGAAGGCCTGGGGGAAGTTGCCGACCTGGCGCTGGCGGCGCGGGTCCCACTCCTCCGCGAGCAGCCCCAGGTCGTTGCGGAGCGCCAGCAGCCGTTCGAAGAGCCGGCGGGCCTCGTCGACCCGGCCGATCATCGCGAGGTCGTCCGCCATCCAGAACGAGCACGCGAGGAAGGCCCCCTCGTCGCCCTCCAGGCCGTCGACGCCGGCCTCCTCACCGGCCGTCGGGTAGCGCAGGATGAAGCCGTCGGGCGTGGACAGCTCGCGCTGGATCGCCTCGATGGTGCCGATGACACGCTTGTCGTCCGGCGGCAGGAAGCCCATCTGCGGGATCAGCAGCAGCGAGGCGTCCAGCTCCTTCGACCCGTACGACTGGGTGAAGGTGTTGCGCTCCTTGTCGTAGCCCTTCTCGCACACGTCCTCGTGGATCTCGTCGCGCAGCTCGCGCCAGCGCTCCAGCGGGCCGTCCGCGTCCCCGCTCTCGATCAGCTTGATCGTGCGGTCCACGGCCACCCACGCCATCACCTTCGAGTGCACGAAGTGGCGGCGAGGGCCGCGCACCTCCCAGATGCCCTCGTCGGGCTGGTCCCAGTGGGTCTCCAGGTAGCGGATCAGCTTGAGCTGGAGCAACGAGGCGTAGTCGTTGCGGGCCAGGCCCGTCATGTGGCCCAGGTGCAGGGCCTCGGTGACCTCGCCGTACACGTCGAGCTGGAGCTGGCCGGCGGCGCCGTTGCCGACGCGGACCGGCCGGGAGTTCTCGTACCCGGGCAGCCAGTCGAGCTCGGTCTCGCCGAGCTCCCGCTCGCCGGCGATCCCGTACATGATCTGGAGGTTCTCCGGGTCGCCGGCGACCGCGCGCAGCAGCCACTCGCGCCAGGCGCGGGCCTCCTCGCGGTAGCCGGTGCGCAGCAGTGAGGAGAGGGTGATCGCCGCGTCCCGCAGCCAGGTGTAGCGGTAGTCCCAGTTGCGGACGCCGCCGATCTCCTCCGGGAGGGAGGTGGTCGGCGCGGCGACGATCCCGCCCGTGGGGGCGTACGTGAGGGCCTTGAGGGTGATCAGGGAGCGGATCACCGCTTCCCGGTAAGGCCCGTGGTACGTGCAGTGCTCGACCCACTCGCGCCAGAACTCGGCGGTGGCCTCCAGCGCCGCCTCGGCGTCGGGGGACTCCGGGGCGCCCTTGTGCGAGGGCTGCCAGCTGATGCAGAAGGCCCGCCGGTCGCCCGGTCCGACGGTGAAGTCGGAGTACGTCGTCAGGTCCTCGCCGTAGGTCTGCGCGTCGGTGTCCAGCCAGACCGAGTCGGGGCCGGCGACGGCGACCGTGCGCCCGTCGACCTTGTGCACCCAGGGCACGACCCGCCCGTAGCTGAAGCGCATGCGCAGCGCGGAGCGCATCCGCACGCGCCCGCTCACGCCCTCCACGATGCGGATCAGCTGCGGCGCGTGGTCCTCGCGCGGCGGCATGAAGTCGATGACGCGGACCGTGCCGCGCGGGGTGTCCCACTCCGATTCCAGCACCAGCGAGTCGCCGCGGTAGCGGCGCCGGCTCGCGGCCGGGGCCTCGCCGTCGGCGGGGAAGGCCGGGCCGATCCGCCAGAACCCGTGATCCTCGGTACCGAGAATGCCCGCGAAGACGGCATGGGAATCGAAACGTGGCAGACACAACCAGTCCACCGATCCGTCCCGGCAGACCAGCGCCGCTGTCTGCATGTCCCCGATCAGTGCGTAATCCTCGATGCGCCCGGACACGTTGCATCTCCAGTCGAACGGCCACGTCCGCCCCGAAGGGCGCTTGCAATGCGCGGTTGCGCGGTCTCCCGTGTGGAGAAACCCCCGCATCGAGCCATGATTCCTTAAGCCGGCGGGGTCGCGCCGTCTGCCGGACTGCTCGGCGGGCGATGTGCAGCGATATCCGAGCAGGATATGACGGCACCCTAGTGATCTCCGTAAGCCCGCGGACAATGGGACTGGGCCGAACGGGTGACCCTGCGGATGACCAGGCCGGACGCTCCCGCCGGGCCTGTCGCGCCGCGCCCCGCGAGCGTGGCCGGAGGCAGACCGGTCTTGGCGCTGATAGGCTGGTACCCCGTGGACCGGTGGTCTGCCTGTGCAAATCAGGAGCCCCGAAACCGCAGCTTCGGCGCCCCCTGAGACCCTTCCGGATCGACGGTGGCCGGCGCCGGACGCACCTCACCTCGCGACCACGGGAGCCCCCTCTTGGCGATGCCGCCCAAATCCATGACGACCAAGCACATCTTCGTCACCGGGGGTGTCGCTTCGTCCCTCGGCAAGGGCCTGACGGCCTCCAGCCTGGGTGCGCTGCTGAAGGCGCGCGGCCTGCGGGTCACGATGCAGAAGCTCGACCCGTACCTGAACGTCGACCCGGGCACGATGAACCCGTTCCAGCACGGCGAGGTGTTCGTCACCAACGACGGCGCCGAGACCGACCTGGACATCGGCCACTACGAGCGGTTCCTCGACGTCGACCTCGACGGCTCGGCCAACGTCACCACCGGCCAGGTCTACTCGCAGGTCATCGCCAAGGAGCGGCGCGGCGAGTACCTCGGTGACACCGTGCAGGTCATCCCGCACATCACCAACGAGATCAAGCACCGCATCCGCCGCATGGCGACCGCGGACGTCGACGTCGTGATCACCGAGGTCGGCGGCACCGTCGGCGACATCGAGTCGCTGCCGTTCCTGGAGACCGTCCGCCAGGTCCGCCACGAGGTCGGCCGCGACAACGTCTTCGTCGTGCACATCTCGCTGCTGCCCTACATCGGCCCCTCCGGCGAGCTGAAGACCAAGCCGACCCAGCACTCGGTCGCGGCCCTGCGCAACATCGGCATCCAGCCCGACGCGATCGTGCTGCGCGCCGACCGCGAGGTCCCCACCTCCATCAAGCGCAAGATCTCGCTGATGTGCGACGTCGACGAGGCCGCCGTGGTCGCGGCGATCGACGCCAAGTCGATCTACGACATCCCGAAGGTGCTGCACACCGAGGGTCTGGACGCGTACGTCGTGCGCAAGCTCGACCTGCCCTTCCGCGACGTCAACTGGACGGTGTGGGAGGACCTGCTGGACCGCGTCCACAACCCCGACCACGAGGTCAAGGTCGCGCTCGTCGGCAAGTACATCGACCTGCCCGACGCCTACCTGTCGGTGACCGAGGCGCTGCGCGCCGGCGGGTTCGCCAACCGGGCCCGCGTCCAGATCAAGTGGGTCACCTCCGACGACTGCAAGACCGCGGCGGGGGCCGCCGCGCAGCTCTCCGACGTGGACGCGATCTGCGTGCCCGGCGGCTTCGGCGACCGCGGTGTCAACGGCAAGGTCGGCGCGATCACCTACGCCCGCGAGAACAAGATCCCGCTGCTGGGCCTGTGCCTGGGCCTGCAGTGCGTGGTCATCGAGGCCGCGCGCAATCTGGCCGGCATCGAGGACGCCAACTCGACCGAGTTCGACGCCTCCACCCCGCACCCGGTCATCTCGACCATGGAGGAGCAGCTGGCCTTCGTCGAGGGCGCGGGCGACCTGGGCGGAACGATGCGCCTGGGCATGTACCCGGCGAAGCTCGCCGAGGGCTCCATCGTCCGCGAGGTCTACGGCGACCAGGCGTACGTGGACGAGCGCCACCGGCACCGCTACGAGGTCAACAACGCCTACCGCGGCGAGCTGGAGAAGAAGGCGGGCATCGTCTTCTCCGGCACCTCCCCGGACAACAAGCTCGTCGAGTACGTCGAGTACCCGCGCGAGGTGCACCCGTACCTGGTGGCCACCCAGGCCCACCCGGAGCTGCGTTCGCGCCCGACCCGCCCGCACCCGCTCTTCGCGGGTCTGGTGAAGGCGGCCGTGGAGCGCCAGCAGGCCGCCAAGTGAGTCCGACGGCCTGACCGCATACCGTAGACAGCCGGGGTACGGAGATCCGTACCCCGGCTGTCGCGCGTTGTGGAGGACTTCGGGGCATGAACATCAAGGACACGTCGGAATCCTGGGAGACCCTGTCGACCCAGCGGCCGTTCCAGGGCGCGAAGACCGCGGTGAACTCCGACGAGGTCCGGATGCCCGACGGGTCCGTGGCCCGCCGCGACTACCAGGTGCACCCCGGCTCGGTGTGCGTGGTGGCGCTGGACGAGGAGGGGCGGGTGCTGGTGCTGAGCCAGTACCGCCACCCCGTGCGGCGGCGCCTGTGGGAGCTCCCGGCGGGGCTGCTGGACGTACCGGGGGAGAACCCGCTGCACGGCGCGCAGCGGGAGCTGTACGAAGAGGCGCACGTCAAGGCCGAGGACTGGCGGGTGCTGAGCGACTACTACGCGTCGCCCGGCGGCTCGGACGAGGCGATCCGGATCTTCCTGGCGCGCGAGGTCTCCCCCGCCGAGGGCGAGCGCTACACGGAGTCCGGCTCGGAGGAGGCGGACATGGAACTGGCCTGGGTCCCGCAGGACGAGCTGGTACGGGGCGTCCTCGCGGGAGAGCTGGGCAACATGGGGCTGGTCGTGGGCGTGCTGGCCCTCTCCGCGGCCCGGTCCGCAGAGGGCGGTCTCGACGCCCTGCGGCCCGCCCTCGCGCCCTGGCCCGCCCGCCCCTACGAGGCCTGACCCGTCCGGGCGCCCGGACGGGGCTGGTGTGACCATCTGCTGATCCGATCGGGCGATCCACCCGCCGCGCTCCACACGGGTCGTCGCTCTGCGTGAACTACGCTCGCAACCCGAAGGCAGGGAGAGGAGCGGATCCGTGACGGATTTCGTCGGGCGGCGGCGTGAGCTCAAGGAGCTCCGCGAGGACATCGCCCGGACCGGGCTCGACACCCTCTCCGGCCGGAAGGCGAAGGCCCCGCGCGCGCGGGTGCTGCTCGTCGCGGGTCGGCCCGGCTCCGGCCGGACCGCCCTCGCCGAGGCGTTCGTCCGCGAGGTCCGCTCCGACTACCCCGACGGGGTCCTGCGCACCCGCCTCACCACCCCCGGCGGGGAGGCCGTCGCCACCGAGCAGGCCCTGCGCGGCCTGCTCGAAGGGCTCGGAGAGCCCACCCCGCCCGGCGCCGCCGAGGACGAGCTCAGCTCGGCGCTGCGCGCCGCCCTCGCCGACCGCAAGGCGATCCTGCTCGTCGACGACGCCGGCGACCCCTTCCAGGTCGACGCGCTGCTCCCCGACACCCCCGAGTGCCTGGTCGTCGTGACCTCCGAGGGGCCCCTCACCGGGATTCCGGATGTCCGCCCCTGCACCCTCGGCGGGCTCGACCCCACCTCCGCCGTCCTGATGCTCTCGCGGCGGATCGGGGACACCCGGATCACCGTCGACCCGCGCGCCGCCGAGGGCCTCGCCGAGGAGTGCGGCGGGCAGCCCGCCGCGCTGGCCCTGGCCGGAGGATGGCTCGCCGTCCACCCCAAGGCCTCCGTCGCCGACGTGGCCAAGCAGCTCCACGAGATGACGCCCGGCATCAGCGGCCCGCTCGGCCGGGCCTTCCGGCTCGTCTACGAGTCCCTGCCGCAGCCCGCCCAGCGCACCCTGCGGCTGCTTCCGCTCGCGCCCGCCGGCATCGTCGACTCGCACACCGCCTCCGCCCTCGCCGGCTGCTCCGTGGCCGCCGCGCAGTCCACCCTGGAGGACTTCGCCGGGCTGGGACTGGTCCGGCCCGGACAGGACGGCCTGTTCCTGCTGCCCGGCTGCCTCACGCCGCTGCTGCGGGCGCTGCTGGAGGCCAAGGAGCGCCCCGCCGAGGTCCAGCTGGCCCGGGCGCGGATGCTGGAGCGCACCGTCCGGCTGCTGCACTCCTGCCGGGCCATGGCGACCGATGACGAGGATCCCGGGGTCGGCGGGCCCGAGAAGCTGGACGGGCTGCCCCGCGCCCTGCGCTTCCCCGACCGGCGGGCCGCCGCGACCTGGCTGGACACCCGGCTGCCCGCGCTGTCGGCGGCCGCCTCCCTCGCGGTGGCGGACGGCGGGCTGGACACCCTGGCCCGGCGGCTGGTCGCGGCCCTGGTGCGGGCCTTGGCGGAGCACCGCGGCACCGCCGCGGCCGCCCCCGAGCTGTACGGGCTGCACCGACTGGTCCTGGACGTCGCCGAGCGCCGCGACCTGTACCGGGAGCAGGCCGCCGCGCTGCTGAACCTGGCGGACCTGGACGCCGAGACCGGGCGTACCCAGGAGGCGCTGGAGCGCTACCGGGCCGCGCTGGACGCCGGACGGGCCGCGAACGACCCGTACGCGACCGGCCGCGCGATGGAATCCGTAGGCGGTGCCTACCAGGAGCTGGCGGACTGGCACCGGGCTTCCGACTGGTTCGGCCGGGCGCTGTCCCAGGCCCTCGCCCGGGGGGAGCGCGCGGACGAGGCCCGGCTGTACGGGCGGCTCGGCAACGTGCACACGTACGCGGGCCGGTACGGGGACGCGCTGCGCAGCTGGCGGGCGGCCGCCGCGGGCTATCGGAGACTGGCCGATGTCCCGGGCCAGGCCAAGGCGTTGAGCGAGATGGCGCGCGTCCAGGAGTACGCCGGGCGGCCCGAGGAATCGCTGCACACCTGCCGCGAGGCGGTGGACCTCGCGCGCCGTGCCGGGGACCTGCGGCTTCACGCCGCGCTGGAGGTCCGGCTGGCCGACACGCTGGACCGGCTGGGTGATCCCGCGGCTGCCAGGCTGCACCGTGCCACGGCCGACAGATTGCTGGGAGATGACCCCGCAGCCTGCGAAATCCGTAGTGATTCCGACTGAGATTATTTGTTTGCAAGGCTAGACAGCGCGTCGTCCTTCATTAGACTGGCTTCACCACGACATCCCGTGGTGCATCCCGTTGCGCGTTCTTGTGGGCGGGTATGTATGTAAGTGCCCCGAAAAATCCCCTGAGCCAAGGACCGTGATCGACGATGAAGGTCGGCATCCCCCGCGAGGTCAAGAACAACGAGTTCCGGGTCGCCATCACGCCCGCCGGCGTGCATGAGCTGGTCCGTAACGGCCACCAGGTCTTCATCGAGCAGAACGCCGGTGTCGGCTCCTCGATCACGGACGCTGAGTACGTCTCCGCCGGCGCCGAGATCCTCGGCACCGCCGACGAGGTCTGGGCCACCGCCGACCTGCTGCTGAAGGTCAAGGAGCCCATCGCCGAGGAGTACCACCGCCTCCGCAAGGACCAGACGCTCTTCACCTACCTGCACCTCGCGGCCTCCCGCGAGTGCACGGACGCCCTCCTGGAGTCCGGCACCACCGCCATCGCGTACGAGACGGTCGAGCTCGCCAACCGCGCGCTCCCGCTGCTCGCCCCGATGTCCGAGGTCGCGGGCCGCCTGGCCCCGCAGGTCGGCGCCTACCACCTGATGCGCTCGGCCGGCGGCCGCGGCGTGCTCCCCGGCGGCGTGCCCGGCACCCACGCCGGCGAGTGCGTGGTCATCGGCGGCGGCGTCTCCGGCTGGAACGCCGCGCAGATCGCCATCGGCATGGGCTTCCACGTGACCCTGCTCGACAAGGACATCAACAAGCTCCGCGAGGCCGACAAGATCTTCGGCACGAAGATCAAGACGATCGTCTCCAACGCCTTCGAGCTGGAGAAGGCCGTCGTCGAGGCCGACCTCGTCATCGGCGCCGTTCTGATCCCGGGTGCGAAGGCCCCGAAGCTGGTCACCAACGAGCTCGTCGCCAAGATGAAGCCCGGAAGTGTCCTTGTCGACATTGCGATCGACCAGGGCGGCTGCTTCGAGGACTCCCGTCCGACCACCCACGCCGAGCCGACCTTCCAGGTCCACAACTCGGTCTTCTACTGCGTCGCCAACATGCCGGGCGCGGTGCCGAACACCTCCACCTACGCCCTGACCAACGCGACCCTGCCCTACATCGTGCAGCTCGCGAACCTCGGCTGGGTCGAGGCGCTGCGTCGTGACCCGGCGCTCGCGCTGGGCCTCAACACCCATGACGGCCAGGTCGTTTACGGCCCGGTCGCCGAGGCCCACGGCCTCGCGACCCTTGAGCTGAGCACGCTGCTCGGCTGATCGGTCAGACCTCGTCAACGACTGACGTCAATCTCACGTATCCGGCCGGACCTTGCCCGCAAGGTCCGGCCGGACGCGTTTGCGCAGAGCCCGTCCGTACCGCTCAACTCGCCTCGAACGTAACCCTTTAACCCTTTCGCGCACCCGCGAAACTTCGCGGCGACAGCCCGCACGCCCTTGACAGAGTGGTGTTCGGTTGCCGACACATCGTGCCGGGTCCGGTGGATTGTGTTGCCGCTGGGCGGTGACACGCCATAGAGTCGCCAACCGTCGGCATGGTGCCACGCTGACCTATCGATAAGTGTCCTGGTCACGTCCGAGGAGGTAAGACGACTTGTGAATGAGTCGACATTTACTCCTGGAGGTGGTCGAGCAGGGACGCCTGAGCGGGGCCAGGGCCCAGCCGGGCTCGAAGCTGTCGGCTCCGTCGCAGTACGCACCTTCGCAAACCACCAGCACATGACGACGCCTCAAAAGAGCATGGACGGCCTAGACGTGAACTCCAGGGCCGGCGACCTGAGCGGCGAAAAGCCCGTGGGTTTCGCCGACTACGAAAATGTGCCCGAGGGGCACTTCTACGACCCCGACGCGGAGTACGAGCCCGACCCCGAGTACGCGGCCACTCTCGCCCCCGACGCTGCCCGTCAGCGCCGTGAGCGGATCGGCCCGACCGGACGGCCGCTGCCGTACTTCCCGATCCCGGGTCCGCTGACCGATCACGGTCCGGCGAAGATCATCGCGATGTGCAACCAGAAGGGCGGCGTGGGCAAGACCACGTCGACCATCAACCTGGGCGCCGCACTCGCCGAGTACGGGCGGCGCGTGCTGCTCGTCGACTTCGACCCGCAGGGCGCGCTGTCCGTGGGCCTCGGAGTCAACCCGATGGAACTCGACCTGACGGTCTACAACCTGCTCATGGAGCGGGGCATGTCGGCCGACGAGGTGCTGCTCAAGACGGCCGTTCCGAACATGGACCTGCTGCCGAGCAACATCGACCTGTCCGCGGCCGAAGTGCAGCTGGTCAGCGAGGTCGCGCGCGAGTCGACGCTGCAGCGGGCGCTGAAGCCGCTGATGGCCGACTACGACTACATCGTGATCGACTGTCAGCCCTCGCTCGGTCTGCTGACCGTGAACGCCCTGACGGCGGCTCACAAGGTCATCGTCCCGCTGGAGTGCGAGTTCTTCGCGCTGCGCGGTGTGGCGCTGCTGACCGAGACGATCGAGAAGGTGCAGGAGCGGCTCAACCCGGAGCTGGAGCTCGACGGCATCCTCGCCACGATGTACGACTCCCGCACGGTGCACAGCCGTGAAGTGCTGGCGCGCGTCGTCGAGGCCTTCGACGACCACGTCTACCACACGGTCATCGGCCGTACGGTGCGCTTCCCGGAGACCACGGTCGCCGGCGAGCCGATCACCACGTACGCGTCCAACTCCGTCGGTGCCGCCGCCTATCGCCAGCTGGCCAGGGAGGTGCTCGCGCGGTGTCCCGCCGAGTGAGTCTGCCCGGAGCCGACGAACTGTTCCGCACGACCGGGGGGATGGCGCTGCAGTCGTCCTCGCCGCGGCGGGACGAGTCGCCGGCCGGGGAGCAGCACGGGGCGGCGGCGGTGGCGGAACCCGCGGTCGGCGCACCTCGGCGGTCGCAGGAAGGTTCTGTCAGCCAGGAGCCCCGGCGGGGCAAGGGTGGCGGCGGCCAGGGCCAGGGCCAGGGCCGGGGGGCGAACCGCCGGCCCAGCGGGCGGGAGCGGCACGACGAGAAGATCACGGTCTACGTCTCCGCCGAGGAACTGATGGACCTGGAGCACGCGCGCCTCGTCCTGCGCGGGGAGCACGGTCTCGCGGTCGACCGCGGCCGCATCGTGCGCGAGGCGGTGGCGGTCGTCCTGGCGGACCTGGAGTCCCGCGGCGACGCCAGCATCCTGGTCCGCCGCCTCCGCGGCCGCTGACCCTGACGGACCCGGCCCCGCCCGGGCCGCGCACACCGCCCCCTGCCGGGGCCCGGCCCCCGCTCTGGCGGCCCTGAGGGCCCGTCTCCCTCGGCCCCTAACGGGACCTGGCCGCTGACCCCCTGACGGACCGGGGCCCGCCCCGGCCGCGCGCGCCGTCCCCGGCGGGGTGCGGCTACCCGCCCTGCTGCCTCTGCGAGCCTGTCTCCCTCGGCCCCCTTCCGGCAGTGCGGGGCGTCTCCTGGCGGGGGGCGGCTCCCGCTCTGGCGGCCCCGTGGGGCCCGTCCCCCTTTCCCCGGCCACGTGCCATCCCCTGGGCGCGGCCCGCCCCCGCGGTCTTGCGGGCCCGTCTGCCTCGGCCCCGTTCAGGCAGTGCGGGTCGTCCCCTGGCGGGGCGCGGCCCCGTCCCGGCGCCCCTGCGGGTCCGTCCCCCCTCGGCCCCTGGCGGGAGCCCCCCGTCCCTGCGGGCGTCCTTCCTCGACCCTGGTGGGGCGCTCCCGTGCCCTCTGCCCCTGCCGGAGCCCGGCCCTGAGGGCCTTGGCTCTGCCGGGCGTCCCTTCTCGGTCCCGGCGGGGCCCCGTTACGGTCCCCGGCCCCGCTCGGGTCGTCCGGGTTTCGCCCCGTGGCGTGCCGTTGAGGGGGCATACGGGGCCAACCTCGCCGCGGCTGTCCCGGTTGGCCCCCGTGGGTCCGTCCCGGCAGGGGCGCTCGCCCTTGGGCCTCTGCGGGCCGACCGCGTGTGCGGGCCGGGCTCCGTGGGCTGTTCCCGGTTGGCGGGGTTTTCGTATGGGCCCCGTGGCCCTGCGGGCCGGTCAACCGTCCGGGGTGGGGCTCGGGTCGTCCGCCGTCCGCCGTCCGCCGTCCGCCGTGCGATGCGTTGTTGCGGGCGGGTCGGGCTTTAGGCTGCTCGTGGCGGCGGGGACTGACCCGGCCCGCCCCGTCCGGGCGCGAGTCGTACCGCTACGCCGGACACCCTCCCGTACCCACCCTGGATCGCGATGCCCACTCCTGCCGAACCCGGCCGCCCGACCCGCCGCCTGCTGGGCCGCGGCCCGGGTGTCGCCGCCGCGCCCGCCCCGCAGGAGGCTCTCCCCGATCCCGCCCCTTCCCGAAACCGGGGGGAGACCCCCGGCTCCCCTCCCACGCCCGTCGCGCCCCCGGCTGAGCGTCCGGTGCCCGACGGGGCCGCCCCCGTAGCCGCGGAGGGCACGGCAGGGCCGGCTGAGGACTCGGAGACCACCGCTCCTGGCACCCGGCACCCCGCAGACGCTGCCGTACCGGCAGACACCGCGCGGGCTGCTGAGGCCGCAGCACCCGCGCCGGAATCCGCGTCCGAACCCGCGACCGCGACCGCGTCGGCGATCGCCCCGGCGCCCGCGCCCGCGTTCGAGCCGGGGCTCGCGTCCGGATCGGCGTCCGCGCCCGCGACCGCACGTGAGCCCGGGGCCGTTTCCGCGACGGCACCCGCGTCCGTGGCCGGCCCTGCGGCCGCGGCGGGAAGCGGCGGCGGACCCGCTGCCGGTCCCGGAGGGGAGGGGCGGTTCGTGTTGCGGCTGGACAATTTCGAGGGGCCCTTCGATCTGCTGTTGCAGTTGATCTCGCGGCACAAGCTCGATGTCACCGAGGTCGCGCTGTCCAAGGTCACCGACGAGTTCATGGCGCACATCCGGGCCATGGGGCCCGACTGGGATCTCGATCAGACGACCGAGTTCCTCGTCGTCGCCGCCACGCTGCTCGATCTCAAGGCCGCCCGGCTGCTGCCCGTCGCGGAGGTCGAGGACGAGGCCGACCTCGCGCTGCTCGAGGCCCGGGACCTGCTCTTCGCGCGGTTGCTCCAGTACAAGGCGTACAAGCAGGTCGCCGAGATCTTCCGGCGCCGGGCCGAGGACGAGGGGCGGCGCTACCCCCGCACCGTCGGACTGGAGCCGCACCTCGCCGGGCTGCTGCCCGACGTCGTCATCAGCATCGGCGCCCGGGGGTTCGCCCGGCTCGCCGTCCAGGCGATGCAGCCCAAGGCGAAACCGCAGGTCTACGTGGACCACATCCACGCACCCCTCGTCAGCGTGCGCGAACAGGCCGGGCTCGTCGTCGCCATGCTCCGGGCGCGGGGCGAGGCGACCTTCCAGGAGCTCACCGAGGACGCCCCCGACACCCTGACCGTCGTGGCGCGCTTCCTGGCCCTTCTGGAGCTCTACCGGGAGAAGGCCGTCGTCCTGGAGCAGGAGGAGGCCCTCAGGACGCTCACGGTGCGCTGGAGCGGCGCAGACGGGGCCGGCGGCGACGGGGACGGGCTGTCGGGCGTGAGCGACGAGTTCGATCGGATCGTGGAGGTCAAGGAATGAGCGACGTGGCCGAGCTGGCGCTGAAGCCGGCCCTGGAGGCCGTCCTCATGGTCGTGGACGAGCCCGCGACCGAGGAGCACCTGGCCAAGGTGCTGGAGCGGACCCCGCGCGAGGTCGCGCAGGCGCTGCGCGAGCTCGCCGACGACTACGCCGTCCAAGGGCGCGGGTTCGAGCTGCGGCTGGTCGCCGGCGGCTGGCGGTTCTACAGCCGCGCCGCGTACGCCCCGGCCGTCGAGGCCTTCGTACTGGACGGGCAGCAGGCCCGTCTCACGCAGGCCGCGCTGGAGACCCTGGCGGTCGTCGCGTACCGCCAGCCGGTGAGCCGGACACGGGTCTCGGCGGTGCGCGGAGTCAACTGCGACGGGGTCATGCGGACCCTCCTGCAGCGCGGTCTGGTGGCCGAGGCGGGCACGGAACCCGAAACAGGTGCGATCCTGTACAGGACGACGAACTACTTTCTGGAGCGGATGGGCCTGCGAGGCCTGGACGAGCTCCCGGAGCTCGCGCCCTTCCTCCCCGAGGCGGACGCGATCGAAGCCGAGACGCAAGAGGGTGTTCCGTCGTTCGATCCGGACCTACCGGACACCGATGAAGACGACAAGACGACGGAACTTTGATGCGAAGCAGCGGCAACGGCAACGGCGGCGGCAACAGGAACAGCAGTGGCGGTGGCGGCGGGCGCGGTAACTACCGCGGCGGCGGCTCCGGCACGGGCGGTGGTGGCTACCGCGGTGGCGGCTCCAGCGGGGGCAGCGGCTCCGGCGGCTACCGGGGCGGCGGCTCCGGCGGCGGCTACCAGGGCGGCGGCTCGGACTCGCGTGACCGCGACGCGCCGCCGCCGCGCATCCGCAACCCCCGCCCCGAGGAGCGCCGCTACGACGTCGGCCCCGAGGGTGAGCGCAACGGCCGCGGCGGCGCCAAGGCGGGCGGCGGCGGTGCCCGCGGCGCCGCCGACGGCAACCGGGGCGGCTCCGGCGGTGCCCGCGGCGCGGCCGCGCGCGGTGGTGCCAAGGGCGGCCCCAAGACCTCCAAGACCCCCGGCATCGGCGGGGCCGGCGGCCCGCGCCGCGGTCCCGGCAGCCGCAGCGGCCAGTCCCGTCCCCGCGAGCTGGACGCGCGGATCGAGGAGCGTGTGCGCGACCGGTACGCCGACAAGCCCGTGATCAAGACGCCGAAGACCTTCCCGGGCGCCGAGCAGGAGGGTGAGCGCCTGCAGAAGGTGCTCGCCCGCGCCGGCATGGGTTCGCGCCGCGCGTGCGAGGAGCTCATCGAGCAGGCCCGCGTCGAGGTCAACGGCGAGATCGTGCTGGAGCAGGGCAAGCGCGTCCAGCCGAAGGACGAGATCAAGGTGGACGGCCTGACCGTCGCCACCCAGTCGTACCTGTTCTTCGCGCTGAACAAGCCGGCCGGCGTCGTCTCCACCATGGAGGACCCGGACGGCCGTCAGTGCCTCGGTGACTACGTCACCAACCGTGAGACCCGTCTCTTCCACGTCGGCCGGCTCGACACCGAGACCGAGGGCATCATCCTGCTCACCAACCACGGTGAGCTGGCCCACCGCCTCACGCACCCCAAGTACGGCGTGAAGAAGACGTACGTCGCCGCCATCACCGGCCCGCTGCCCCGCGAGATCGGCAAGCGCCTCAAGGACGGCATCGAGCTGGAGGACGGGTACGCCCGCGCCGACCACTTCCGCGTCGTCGACCAGGTCGGCAAGAACTACCTGGTCGAGGTGACCCTCCACGAGGGCCGCAAGCACATCGTCCGCCGCATGATGGCCGAGGCCGGCTTCCCGGTCGAGAAGCTCGTCCGGACCTCCTTCGGCCCGATCGAGCTGGGCGACCAGAAGTCCGGCTGGCTGCGCCGCCTGACCAACACCGAGGTCGGCATGCTCATGCGCGAGGTCGGTCTGTAAGCACCCGGTCCGCAAGGACCCGGCCCGCCACCTCGGCGGTCCGTCGAAAACCCGCAGTGCCTTCGGGCGCCGCGGGTTTTTTCGGCTTGTCCCGGGCCCCGGTCCCTGTTTATAGTCAACCTGACTATTAAGGCTGTGAGGGAGGGGGCCCGGCGTGAGCTGGACCATGAGCTGGACCGAGGTGCTCGGCTTCGCCACCGGCGCCCTGTGCGTGTGGCTGGTCGCCCGCCAGCACGTCGCCAACTGGCCGATCGGGATCGCGAACAACGTCTTCTTCATCGTGCTCTTCGCCCAGGCCGGCCTCTACGCCGACGCCGGGCTCCAGATCGTCTTCATCGCCCTCGCCGCGTACGGCTGGTGGTCCTGGACCCACGGGGGTGGACCAGGAACCGCCGAGGCCCTGCCGGTGCGCCGCACCACGCGCACCGAATGGGCCGCGCTCGCCGCGGCGGGGGCGGTGGGGGTGCTCGGCCTGACCCTCCTGCTGAGCGCGGCCACCGACTCCACCGTCCCGTTCTGGGACGCGCTGACCACCGGGCTGTCGCTCGCCGCCACCTACGGGCAGTGCCGCAAGCTCGTCGAGTCCTGGTGGCTGTGGATCGCCGCCGACCTCGTCTACATCCCGCTCTACGCCTACAAGGGGCTCTACCTGACCTCCGCCCTGTACGTCGGCTTCCTCGCGCTCTGCGTCGTCGGACTGCTCGGCTGGCGGCGCACGCTGCCCGCGCCGGGGGCCCGTACCGGGGCCGAGACGGCGCAGGCCTCGGCATGAGGCGCTACGGGCACGGCCTGGTGCTGGGCAAGTTCTACCCGCCGCACGCCGGGCACCACCACCTCGTGCGGACCGCCCAGGACCAGTGCGAGCGGCTGACCGTGCTGGTGTGCGCGGCTTCGGTGGAGTCGGTGCCGCTCGCGGACCGGGTCGCCTGGATGCGCGAGGCGCACCCCGGGGCCGAGGTCGTCGGCGCGGTGGACGACATCCCCGTCGACCTGTACGACCCGGCGGTCTGGGAGGCCCACATGGCGGTCTTCCGGGGCGCGGTCCCCGGCCGGGTGGACGCCGTGTTCACCTCGGAGGAGTACGGGAGCGAACTCGCCCGGCGGTTCGGGGCCGAGGAGGTCCTCGTCGACCGGGAGCGGATCCTGTTCCCCGTCTCCGGTACGGCGGTACGGGCGGATCCCGTCGGGTCCTGGGAGTTCCTCGGGCCCGCCGTACGGGCCGCCCTGACCCGGCGGATCGTCGTACTGGGCGCCGAGTCCACCGGGACCACGACCCTGTCGCGGGCGCTGGCCGGGCACTACCGGGCGCGCGGCGGGGTGTGGGCGAAGACGGGCTGGGTCGCCGAGTACGGGCGCGCGTACAGCGAGGAGAAGCTGGCGGCGGCCCGCGCGGCGGACCCGGCGGCCTCCTGGGCGGACGTGACCTTCACCTCGGAGGAGTTCCCGGTCATCGCGCGCCGGCAGGACGCGGACGAGGAGCGGGCGGCCCGGCTCGGCTCGCCGGTGCTGTTCTGCGACACCGACTCCTTCGCGACCGGGATCTGGCACGAGCGCTACATGGACGGCCGCAACGCGGAGGTCGAGCGGATCGCCGCCCGCACCCGGCGGGACCTGTACCTGCTGACGGACCACGCCGACGTGCCCTTCGAGGACGACGGGCTGCGCGACGGGCCCCAGCTGCGGCCCTGGATGACCGGCCGGTTCCGGGAGGAACTGGAGCGCACCGGGAGACGTTTCCTGACCGTGGACGGGGACCGGGAGACCCGCCTCTCCAAGGCGGTCGCCGCCGTCGACGAACTGCTCGGCGAGGGCTGGTACTTCGCCGACCCGCTGCCGGAGAACGTCCGGGCCGAGGCCCCGTGACCGCCGCCGGGTACGACCCGCACGCCTTCGAGCCGTTCGCGGTGACCGTCGACCTCGCCGTGTTCACCGTCCGCGCCGGGGCCCTGCACGTGCTGCTGATCCGGCGCGGCCGCGAGCCGTACGCGGGCGCGTGGGCGCTCCCCGGCGGGTTCGTCCTGCCCCGGGAGTCCGCCGAGACGGCCGCCCGGCGCGAACTGGCCGAGGAGACCGGGCTGGCGGGGGAGCTCGTCGCCGCCCTGCACCTGGAGCAGCTGCGCACCTACAGCGACCCGGACCGCGACCCCCGGATGCGGGTGGTCTCGGTGGCCTTCACCGCGCTGGTCCCGGACCTGCCGGAGCCGGTGGCCGGGGGCGGCGGAGACGCCGACCGGGCCCGCTGGGTGCCGGTGGGCGACGCCACCGCTCCCGGCTCCGAGCCGGCCTTCGACCACTCGGCGATCCTGGCCGACGCACGGGAGCGGGTCGGCTCGAAGCTGGAGTACACCTGCCTGGCCACCGCCTTCTGCCCGCCCGAGTTCACCCTCGGCGAGCTCCAGGCCGTCTACGAGACCGTCTGGGACACCGCCCTGGACCGCCCCAACTTCCGCCGCAAGGTCCTGGCCACGCCCGGCTTCGTCGAGGCCGTGCCCGGGGCCGCCCGGCTGACCGGCGGGCGCGGCAAACCGGCCGCGCTGTACCGGTCGGGACCGGCCACCACCTTGCACCCGCCCCTGCTGCGCCCCTCGGAAGGACCCGCACGATGACGACGACCACGACGAGCGCGACGACCACGAAGGCGGGGAAGCGGGCCGCGACGGGAGCCCTGATCGGCCTGGCCCTCGGCGACGCCCTGGGCTTCCCGACCGAGTTCAACGACGTGCCGTCGATCCTGGCCAAGACCGGCCCCTGGCGGAAGATGAGCCTGCCCAGCCCGGCGATCGTCACGGACGACACCCAGATGACGCTGGCCCTGGCGCGCGGCATACGGATTGCCACGGACAGCGGCCGGCTGGACCCGCAGAGCCTCGCGCGGCCGGTCCGCGAGGAGTACGTCGACTGGTACCACTCCCCGGAGAACAACCGGGCGCCGGGCAACACCTGCCTGAAGGCCTGCGGCCTGCTCGACCAGCCGGAGCGGGACTGGCGGGACGCCAGCCAGCTCGGCTCCAAGGGCTGCGGCGCGAACATGCGGGTCGTCCCGGTGGGCCTGGTCCCCGGCTGGACGCAGGAGGAACGGGCCGGCGCCGCCCAGCTCCAGTCCGCCCTCACCCACGGCCACCCGACGGCGCTCGCCGCCTCGGACCTGACGGCCCGCGCGGTGTACCTGCTGGCCCGGGGCACGGAGGTGACGGGATTGGTGGGGCTGCTGCGCTCGTACGCACTGGAGAACCGCACCCGCTACCACGAGCGGTGGCTCGGGGACCTCTGGATGCGCACCGCGTCCGACGCCTCGCCCGAGTCCTTCATCGCGCGGGGCTGGGACGAGTGCCTGGCCGTCCTGGACCGTCTCGCGGCGGCCCTGCGGACGCCCTCGCCGGAGACCGACCCCTGCCTGACCACCGGCGACGGCTGGATCGCCGAGGAGGCCCTCGCCACGGCGCTGCAGTGCTTCCTGCTCTTCCCCGAGGAGCCGCTGCTCGCGCTGCGCCGGGCCGCCTGCACGCGCGGCGACTCGGACTCCCTCGCCTGCCTCGCCGGCGCGTTCGCGGGCGCCCACCTCGGCGCGGACGTCTGGCCCCGCGAGTGGGAGGGCGGCATCGAGTACCGCTCCGAGCTGCTCGCCTTCGGCGCCCTCTGGGACGCGTGAGCGCGGGTCCCGGCTAGACCGGGGCGGCGGCCGAGGCGCGGCGGGCGCGCAGGAGGAAGTCCGCCACGCGGGCGTGGTCCGGGGCCTCCGGGAGCGGGGTGGTGGACAGGGCCGTCTCACACTCCAGCGTGAGCCGTGCCATCCAGGCGTCGACCTCGGACCAGGACAGCTCGCCGCGCTTGACCGCGAGGAGGCGCTCGCGGTGCGGGCCGGCCTCGATGGTCAGGCGGCCCGTGCGCAGCAGGTCGCGGCAGGACAGCAGCAGCCGCAGCAGGTGCATGGCGTGCTTCCAGCGCGGGGCGCCGTGGACGCGGACGTCCGCGACGAGTTTGCCGTGCTGGGAGACCGCGTACCGGCCGAAGCTGGTGTGGGCCCGGCGGGAGAGGAACGCCCCGCGCAGGGAGAGGAGTTCCTCGCCCAGCGGGGTCACCCGTTCCACGAGCGGGGAGTGCAGGCACTCCAGGATGTTCGGGTTGGCGCGCAGGGCGAGCTCGCAGAAGCGTTCCAGCTCCCAGGAGAACTGCTCCTCCCGCGGCCCCTCCACGTGCGTGGGCGGCTTCTCGAACCGCCAGAACAGCGGGGTCGGGGCGAGGTAGACACCGCGCCGGTCGGTGTCGCTCGCCTCCGTCGCCAGGCCGAACGCCCGCGAGCCCATCACGCACGCGTAGACCGTGTGGTCGCGTACCAGTTCCAGGGATTCGGGCGTCAGTTCGTTCATCGGGGGAGCGTAAGCGGACCGCCGCCCGCCCCGCGAGGGGATTCAGGCGAGCTGGATCTCGCCGGCCGGGGTCACGTTGATCTTCTTCTCCGCGAGCGGGCGGGTCGCCGGCCCCTTGACCACCGCGCCGTCCGTGACCTTGAACTCGCTGCCGTGGCACGGGCAGTCGATGGTGCCGTTCTCGACCTTGTTGACGAGGCAGCCCTGGTGCGGGCAGACCGCCGTGAAGCAGCGGTAGGACCCGGCCGTCGGCTGGGTCACGACCAGCTTCTGCTCCTTGAGGACGGTCCCGCCGCCCACCGGCACGTCCGCGGCCTTCGCCAGCGTCTTCCCGCCGGCCGGGGCGGACGCCGGGGCCGAGCCCTGCGCGTTCCCGGACGGCTGCGGGGCCGGGGTGCCCAGTTCGGTCGCGGCCTTGTCCTCGCTGCCGCAGGCGGTGAGGGCGCCGCCGGCCAGGGCGGCCGCTCCTGCCGCCAGTACGGTGCGCCGGGCAGTGCGGTTCGGGTCGCTCATGACATCTCCTCGCTCGTTGCCGGGATGGCGAGACGCATCCTGGCAAGTGACGGGCCCCAGCAGAAGCCCGCCACACCGTTTCCGTTTCAGGGCCCCGGCCGCCAGGGGGTGAGTTCCGCCGGGCCGCCAGGGGTACGTACCACCTCCCACACGCGCCTCACCGCTCCCCGGTTCAACGGACCGTGCACGTGCGGATAGCGACCCCCGGATTCACCCTCCCGGCGGACCTCCGCGGTCAGGGCCGCCTCGTCGAGTTCCACGGCGAGCAGGGTTCCGGGCGTCTGGCGGTAGTGGGACTCGGCGATGGCCAGCACGGTCGCGGGATCGGCCGAACAGTGCACGAAGCCCTGCGAGTCGAGCGAGGGCGGGGCGTACGGGAGGTCGGGCTCGGCGGTCCAGTCGGCGAGCGGGACGATGTGGAAGATCATGCCGAGTGTTCTACCCCAGCGGGCGCGGGGTCTGCGCCAGGTGGCGGAGCCGTCCGGTCCGGGCGACATTGTCCGTGTCTCGAAGCCGGGCGCCCAGCGTCGTGCGCCCGGCCCCTCTTCGAAAGGCGTGACCATGGCGGGAAATGACCTCGGCTCCCTTCTGGGCGGTCTCCTCGGCGGCAGCGGCAGCGGCGCGAGCAGCTCGGGCGGGGCCGGCAACATCCTCGGCGCGCTGCTCGGCGCCCTTGTGGGCGGCGGCGGGGGCGCGGGCGGGGCCCAGGCGGCCGGGGGCGGGAACAACCCGCTCGGCGGGCTGATGGACATGCTGACCAAGTCGGGCCTGACCGACCAGGCGCAGTCGTGGATCGGGACGGGCGACAACAAGGCCGTCTCCGGCGCGGAGATCGCGCAGGCACTGCCGGACGAGACCCTCCGGAAGGTGGCCGAGCAGACCGGCGTCAGCACCCAGGAGGCCGCCGACCAGATCGCGCGGTCGCTTCCGACGGCCGTCGACAAGCTGAGTCCGCAGGGACAGCTGCCGACGGGATCGCTGGAGGACATCATCCGGCAGCAGAACCTCTAGCCGGCTCCCGGGCGGTGCGTGAGGGCCGGGCGGCCGTCCAAGGGGCGGTCGCCCGGCCCTCGTGCCGTACGGGATGGCTACCCTGAGTCAGGAATGCCGTTGCCCCCGTACGCGATCACCCTGGAGCGCCCCGTGAGAACCGCCGTCGTCATCGGAACCGGACTGATCGGCACCTCCGCGGCGCTCGCCCTGACCGCCCGCGGGATCACCGTCCACCTCGCCGACCACGACCCGGCCCAGGCCCGGACGGCCGCCTCCCTCGGGGCCGGCACGGACGACGCCCCGGAGGGCAAGGTCGACCTGGCGGTCGTGGCCGTACCGCCGGCGCACGTGGCGGCGGCGCTGGCCGACGCGATAGGGCGGGACCTGGCGCGGGCGTACGTGGACGTCGCGAGCGTCAAGGGCGGGCCGCGGCGGGAGCTGGAGGCCCTCGGCGTGGACGTGGCGGCGTACATCGGGACGCACCCGATGGCCGGCAAGGAGCGCTCGGGGCCGCTGGCGGCGACGGCGGACCTGTTCGAGGGTCGGCCGTGGGTACTGACGCCGACCCGGGACACCGACCACGAGGTGCTGAACCTGGCGCTGGAGCTGGTGGCGCTGTGCAAGGCGGTACCGGTGGTGATGGACGCGGACGCGCACGACCGGGCGGTGGCGCTGGTGTCGCACACCCCGCAGCTGGTGTCGAGCATGGTCGCGGCGCGGCTGGAGGGCGCCGACGAGACGGCGGTCCGGCTGTGCGGGCAGGGGATCCGGGACGTGACGCGGATCGCGGCGTCCGATCCGCGGATGTGGGTGGAGATCCTGTCGGCGAACCCCGGGCCGGTGGCGGACGTCCTGGCCGGGATCGCGGCCGACCTGTCGGAGACGGTGGAGGCGCTGCGGGGGCTCCAGTCGGCGGACGAGGAGAAGCGGCGGGGCGGGGCGGCCGGCATCGAGGACGTGCTGAGGCGGGGGAACGCGGGGCGGGTGCGGGTGCCGGGCAAGCACGGGGCCGCGCCGATGGCGTACGAGACGGTGGGGGTGTTCATCAGCGACCGGCCGGGGGAGCTGGCGCGGATCTTCGCCGATGCGGGGCGGGCCGGGGTGAACATCGAGGACGTGCGGATCGAGCACGCGACGGGGCAGCAGGCCGGTCTGGTGCAGTTGATGGTGGAACCCCGGGCCGTTCCCGGCCTCACGGCCGAGCTGCGGGAGCGGGGCTGGGCACTGCGCCAGCAGTGACCCCCGGGGGCTCCGCCCCCAGGACCCCTGCGCCTCAATCGCCGGCGGGGCTGAGCGGGGCCGGTGCGGCTGAGTGGGCCAGCGACGCTGAGTGGGCCAGCGACGCTGAGTGGGGCCGGTGCGGTGCCGTTGCCGGGGGCGCTGCCCCCGGACCCCCGCGCCTCAAACGCCGGCGGGGCTGGATGGGTCGGCGGGGCCGTATGGGCTGACGGGGCCGGATGGGCTGACGGGGTCTGGGCGGGGTCGGGGCGGGTGGTGGAAACGGGGGCGGGGCCGGGAGGTGTGCGGGGCCGGTAACCTTGGGGAGGGGCGCTTTGGCGCGCCCGGACACGTACGCGCAACCAGGAAGGTGCCCGCACCGTGGAAACCGCAGCTCCGTCCGCCGTGATCGTCGCCATCGACGGTCCCTCCGGCACGGGCAAGTCCAGCACCTCCAAGGCCGTGGCCGCCAAGCTCGGGCTGCGCTACCTGGACACCGGTGCCCAGTACCGGGCCATCACCTGGTGGATGATCACCAACGGCGTCGACACCGACGACCCGCACGCCATCGCGGTTGCGGCCGGCAAGCCCGCCGTCGTCTCCGGGACCGACCCCTGCGCACCGACCATCACCGTCGACGGCCTGGACGCCGCCGGGCCGATCCGGACCCAGGAGGTCACCTCCAAGGTCAGCGCCGTCAGCGCCGTCCCCGAGGTCCGCACCCGGATCACCGAGCTGCAGCGCACCATCGCCGCCGAGGCGGACGGCGGGATCGTCGTCGAGGGCCGGGACATCGGCACCACCGTCCTGCCCGACGCCGACCTCAAGATCTTCCTCACCGCCTCCGCCGAGGCCCGCGCCGCCCGCCGCAGCGGCGAGCTGAAGGGCAAGGAGGCCGGTGACCTGGCCGCCACCAAGGAAGCCCTGATCAAGCGGGACGCGGCCGACTCCGGCCGCAAGACCTCCCCGCTGGCCAAAGCCGGCGACGCCGTCGAGGTCGACACCACCGAGCTCACGCTCGACCAGGTGATCGAGTGCGTCGTCACCCTGGTGGAGGAGAAGCGGGCGGGGCGCAAGTGAGTGAAACGCCCTCCCTCAAGGGTGCGGCGGTCGGCCGGCGGATCGGGATCGGCCTCATGTACGGGCTGTGGAAGCCGCGCGTGCTCGGCGCCTGGAAGGTGCCGGCCTCCGGCCCCGTCATCCTGGCCGTGAACCACGCGCACAACATCGACGGCCCCATGCTCATGGGCACGGCCCCCCGGCCGCTGCACTTCCTGATCAAGAAAGAGGCCTTCATAGGCCCGCTCGGTCCCTTCCTGGAGGGGATCGGGCAGGTGAAGGTGGACCGTTCCGGCACGGACCGCACCGCGATCACCAGGGCACTCGGCGTACTGGAGCAGGGCGGGGCCCTGGGGATCTTCCCCGAGGGCACCCGGGGCGAGGGCGACTTCGCCTCGCTCCGCGCCGGGCTCGCGTACTTCGCGGTCCGCAGCGGCGCGCCCATCGTGCCGGTGGCCGTGCTCGGCAGCACCGACCGCCGGGGCCGGCTCGTCAAGGGCCTGCCGCCGCTCAAGAGCCGGGTCGACGTCGTCTTCGGCGACGCCTTCGACGCGGGGAACGGCAGTGGCCGCCGTACCCGTACCGCGCTGGACGAGGCCACCGTACGCATCCAGGACCGGCTGACCGCCCACCTGGCCGACGCCAAGCGCCTGACCGGGCGCTGAGCGAGACTTGACCTAGTAGTGGAACCGCGCTGCGCGGGTGCCACCGATCACCACGAACGACGAGGAACGGACTTCATGAACGACCAGCACGACCACGGAGCGCTTGGCGATGCCGAGTACGCGGAGTTCATGGAGCTCGCCGCGGAGGAAGGCTTCGACGTCGAGGACGTCGAGGGCGCGATCTCGGAGGCCGGCCACGGGCCGCTCCCCGTACTCGCCGTCGTCGGCCGCCCGAACGTCGGCAAGTCGACCCTGGTGAACCGGATCATCGGCCGCCGCGAGGCGGTCGTCGAGGACAAGCCGGGCGTCACCCGCGACCGCGTCACGTACGAGGCCGAGTGGGCCGGGCGCCGCTTCAAGGTCGTCGACACCGGCGGCTGGGAGCAGGACGTCCTCGGCATCGACGCCTCCGTCGCCGCCCAGGCCGAGTACGCCATCGAGGCCGCCGACGCGGTCGTCTTCGTCGTGGACGCCAAGGTCGGCGCCACCGACACCGACGAGGCCGTCGTCAAGCTGCTGCGCCGGGCCGGCAAGCCCGTCGTCCTGTGCGCGAACAAGGTCGACGGCCAGAGCGGCGAGGCCGACGCGGCCTCCCTGTGGTCGCTGGGCCTCGGCCAGCCGCACCCGGTCTCCTCGCTGCACGGCCGCGGTACGGGCGACATGCTCGACGCCGTGCTGGAGGCGCTCCCGGAGGCCCCCGAGCAGACCTTCGGCGCCGGCGCCCCCGGCGGCCCGCGCCGCATCGCGCTCATCGGGCGCCCGAACGTCGGCAAGTCCTCGCTGCTGAACAAGGTCGCGAAGGAGGACCGGGTCGTCGTCAACGAGCTGGCCGGCACCACCCGCGACCCGGTCGACGAGCTGATCGAGCTCGGCGGCGTGACCTGGAAGTTCGTGGACACCGCGGGCATCCGCAAGAAGGTGCACCTCCAGCAGGGCGCCGACTACTACGCCTCCCTGCGCACCGCCGCCGCGGTCGAGAAGGCGGAGGTCGCGGTCATCCTGATCGACACCACCGAGACGATCAGCGTCCAGGACCAGCGCATCATCACGATGGCCGTCGAGGCGGGCCGCGCGATCGTCGTCGCCTACAACAAGTGGGACGAGCTCGACGAGGAGCGCCGCTACTACCTCGAGCGCGAGATCGAGACCGAGATGCAGCAGGTCGCCTGGGCGCCCCGCGTCAACGTCTCCGCGCTGACCGGCCGCCACATGGAGAAGCTGGTCCCGGCGATCGAGACCGCCCTCGCGGGCTGGGAGACGCGCGTCCCCACCGGTCGGCTGAACGCCTTCCTCGGTGAGGTCGTCGCCGCGCACCCGCACCCGATCCGCGGCGGCAAGCAGCCCCGCATCCTGTTCGGTACCCAGGCGGGCAGCAAGCCGCCGCGGTTCGTCCTCTTCGCCTCCGGCTTCCTGGAGCACGGCTACCGGCGCTTCATCGAGCGCCGTCTGCGCGAGGAGTTCGGGTTCGAGGGAACCCCGATCCACATCTCGGTGCGCGTGCGCGAGAAGCGCGGTGCCCAGTACAAGAAGAAGAAGTGAGGCGTACGGAGTGACGCCGCGCCGGGGTCAGTAGCCCCGGCGCGGAGCGGGCGGCAGGGCCGCCGGGATGTGGTGCATCCCGGTCTGGTGCTGCCGCCCGTTGCCGTATCCGGAAGGGGACGCGGTGGTGGCCGAGACGGCGTACGAGTAGGCCGGCTGCGGGGTGTACGACGGCTGCCAGGAGTCCGTCTGCTGCCATGCGGAACCGTTCCAGCCGGCACTGCCGGTGCCGTACGAGGCGGAGCCGCCGGAGGTGCCGGAGCCGCCGTAGGCGCCCCCGTACGAGAACGCCGTGAAGCCGAGGTCCTCCTCGCCCGTACGGTCCCCCGGCAGCGCCCGGAAGGCGCGCAGGTACTCCGAGTACAGGGTGTCGAAGATGGGGGTGTGCGAGGCGGCCGGAGCGCTCTCCCGGTCCCGTGCGGGGCGCAGCTGGGAGACGGTGCTCGGGTAGTACGGGGCGCGGGGTGGGTCGTATGAATGCACGTATCAGCCAACGAAACCGGGGCCCTGCGGATGCGGGCGGCGGGGGAGTAAACGCAGATCGCCGGGGGTGCGCGGGACGGACCGCGCACCCCCGGCGCATGCCATCCGGCCCCCTCGGCAGGGGGCGGACGGCAGTTCGGGGCGGAGGAGGGGGGAGGGGGATCAGGCTCCCGGGGTACCGGCCAGGGGCATCGACGCGGCGACGAGCTTGCCGTCGGCGGCCGCCTTGTCGAGCGCGTCGCGCAGCAGGTCCTCGCGGGGCTGCTGGCCGATGGAGCCGACCGGGGCGGCGTAGATGAGCACGCGCTGGGTCTTGTTGACGGCGGCCCGCCAGCCGTCGGTGACCGAGAGGGCCTGGTGGGCCTGCCACCACGCGACCTGGCCGCCGCCCTCGGCGCCGGGCTGGAGCACGGCGTGCAGCTGGCCGGCGGCGAGCAGCACGGACCAGCCGTTCAGGGGCGAGGGGAGCTGGGCGGTGTCGGTGACCGGGATGAAGCCCTGCTCGATCAGGAGCGGCAGGAAGTCGTCGCCGGGGCCGGTGGTGCCGGGGCGGGCGATCGGCGCGGTCGGCTCGACGACGAGGGCGGGGTGCAGCTCGCCGCCGATCAGGACCAGGCCGCTGGTGATGCCGAGGACGGCCTGGCCGCCGGGCACGTTCTGCGGAGCGTCGGCGGCGGCCGCCGGGTCGGCGGGGGCCGGGCTGTCGCCGGTGATGCTGCGGACGGCGCCCTGGAGCTGCTCTTCGGAGACGGAGACGACCTGGGAGGGGATGCAGGTGGCGTGGGCGAACGCGAGGACGGCGGTCTCCTCGCCGACGAACAGCACCGTGCTGGTGCGGTCGTTCTCGGGGTCCCCGGGGGTACGGCAGGAGGTGCAGTCGTAACTGCCCGGCGCGTCGGGGCCGACGAGCAGCCTGTCGGCTTCTTCGTCACCGATCTCGGCACGTACCTCATCACTGACGTCGAGCATGCGGGGCACGGGGTGGCTCCTCGGACTAGGCGTGCGGGGGCCGGGCGGTTCCCGGCTCGCCGGGCTCAACGGGGGAGCGGCGGGTGGGGTCACGCCGTTTGAGGGAACGGAATCGAACCTGGCACCCGGAGGGGTGAACGGCCCGGCCGGGCCTTCGTTTCGGTGCCAAGTGTTGTTTGGTTGTGTGCAGTTGGTGGCCGGTGCTGGCCGTTTCGGGCGGGTCGGCGGGTCGGCCGTCCGGGTGGGGCGCGCGGGCGCCGCGCGTGGCGCGGCGGACGGGCGGCGGGTGCTGCGTAGCGTGACGCGATGCCCGCTCTCCGCGCCCGCTTCCGCCGTGTTCGCCGGGCCGCGCCGGCGGCCGCGCTGGTACTCGTACTCCCGTGGGTTCCGGCGGCCGCCGCCGCTTCGGCTCCGCCGCCCCCGGCGCCCGGGCCCGCGGCGGCGGGGCACCCCGGCTCGCCCGGCGTGATCGGGACCGGGCCGGGGGACTGCGGGCCGGGCGGGCAGTGGCCCTGGGACTGCGTGGCCGACTGCGAGAGCAGCGGGCGGTGGTCGGTCAACACCGGGAACGGGTTCTACGGGGGGCTGCAGTTCTGGCAGCCGACCTGGGAGGAGCACGGGGGACTGGCCTACGCGGCCCGGGCCGACCTGGCGACGCGGGAGCAGCAGATCAGGGTGGCGGAGGAACTGCTGGGCACGCAGGGGTGGGACGCCTGGCCGGTGTGCTCGAAGCGGTACGGGCTGGCGGGCCGGATGCACGTGGTGCGGCCGGGCGACTCGCTGGACTCGATCGCCCGCCGGTACCGCGTCCGGGGCGGCTGGCGCGCCCTGTACGAGGCGAACCGCCCCGCGATCGGCCCCCACCCACAGGCTCTCACGGTGGGCGCACTGCTGACCTTGCCCTCGTCCGATCCGTCCTCGCCGCCTCCGGCGGTACCCGCAGCGACCCCGCCTCCCGCCCCGGTGGCCGTGCCCGTTTCGCCCGGCCCCGCGGCTCCGGCTGCCGCCGCCCCGGACGGAACGGGGGCGTCCGCCCCGGCCCCGTAGGGGGCACCGGGTGCGGGCCGTGGGCCCGCTCAGGGGCCCTGGGGGAGACCGGCGAGGACGGCTGTCCGCTGCGCGCCGGGGCGGTGAACCTCGACGTTCCCGTGATCCGCCTGATGCTGCTCGGCTGTGGGTTCGAAGTGGTCGAACCGCCGGAGCTGACCGACCGGATCAGGGCCGCCCGGGACCGGCCGACGCGGGCTCTGGAGCCCGCGTCGGTGAAGGACATGTAAGGAATCTGAGGGGGATTCACGAGATCCGCATGGTCTGAACCAGCACGGCCGGGCAATCCCTCACAGGAATTCAACAGCTTCCGGCGGGAATTCGAAAGGGCGGCCGCGGCGGGAGCGCGGCGCACGGGAAAACAATTGGCCGGACGCCTTTGCGGACGAAGTCGGGCGAACGCGCCGCTGTCAAAGAACTGTCGACATTCCGTGACCCAAGCGTGACCCGGGACGGACGAACGTCCCGGCGCCGAGCTGACGTCCTGGGCAAATGGACGACCGCGCCCCAAATGCCCGCGGCGGGCCGGTGGGTGACCGGCCCGCCGCGAGGGTGGGTCTGCGTGCCGCGGGGGAGTCGTGCGTACCGCCCCCGCGGGCCGGGCGGCTCAGCCGCCGGCGACCGGGCGGGCCGAGGTGCCCCGGGCGGCGGCCGCCGCCCGCTCGGTGTGCGCCGGGCGGCGGCTGCCGGCCGGCGTGACCGGGGTCCGCTCGGAGCGGATCACGTGCGGCCGGCCCGACAGGTGCGCGGCGGGCCGGACGGCGACCGGCGAGTGCCCGGCCGGGGCGGTGGCGGGCGCGGGCAGCGCGGTCGGGACGACGGGTCCGACGGGCCGGCGGCGCTGCCACTTCCCGCCCGCCGACAGCAGCGGGGTGAGCGCGACCGCGACCGGCTCGGGCACCAGCCCGGCCTCCACGCGACGGCGCATCCGCTCGCGGAGCTCGAACACGTACGCCTCGATCCGGGCGATCAGCGGCTCGAACCAGGGCAGCGCCAGCAGGATCAGCAGGCCGGCGGACCAGCCCAGCAGCACATCGCTGACCCAGTGCGTGCCCAGGTACACGGTGGTGGCGCCGACGCTCAGCGAGACGACGGCGGAGACCACGGACAGCACCCGCCGGGTGACCACGGTCGAGGCCAGATACGCCAGGATTCCCCAGGTCACGACGGCGTTGGCGGTGTGGCCGGAGGGAAATATATCGCCGCCCGCGAACAGCTCGGCCGAGCCGATCTGCCGGGCGTAGTGCGGGCCGAGCCGGCCGAGGCCGAGCTTGACGGCGCCGACGGTGATGTTGAGGAGCAGCAGTGACACGCCGAGGGTGATCAGCGGGCGCAGGGTGTGCTGCCGCCAAGAGCGCCAGCCGAGCCACGCCGCGACCATGACCGCGGTCGGTCCGCGCTGGCCCAGGACGACGAGGTAGTCGAGGAAGGCGTGCAGCTGCGGCCACTGCTCGTAGGGCCGGAAGAACATGATCTGCCAGTCCAGCCGGACCAGCCACGAGGTGGTCAGCACGGCCACGACGATGGCGAGGTAGAAGGCCAGGGTCGATCCCAGGAGCACGACGCGGTGCCGGCTCATCTGCGGCGTTTGCAGATGAGCCGGTCGCTCTGGTTCCCGGTCGAGCCGGGCGAACGCCCGGTCCAGACGGGTCAGGAAATGTTCGGTACGCACTGAATCGACGTTACCGCGCGAGGCTGCTCAGCCCGGGCGAATCACGGGGTTTGTGATGACCATGTGATGTGGAGTTGGTCTCACGCGGGAGTTAATTCCCTTTATCGTGGCATTGGTTGGAGCCGTCTTGATCAACCGTCCGCGCATTGTTTCTGATGCTTACCTGAACTTTATTTCAGCAGGCGGGATTTCTTTACGGGGGTCCCGAACCGTTCAGCCAGAACGCCCCGTACACCGCCGAGGCCAGCGCCGCCGCGCCCAGCACGGCCGCAGCCCGCCCGGTCCGCCACCGGGCCAGCGCCACCGCCACCGGGAACATCAGGGGGAACGCCGGGAGCAGCAGCCGGGGCTTGGAGCCGAAGTACCCCGAGGCGCACAGCGCCAGGGCCACCACGATCCCGCAGTAGACGAGGAGCGCGGCCGGCTGGCGCTGCCGTACGCACAGCGCGTACAGCCACAGCACCAGCGCGACCCCCGCGATCAGGGCGATCCCGGCGAGGAAGGCGGAGGAGGCCAGCCGCGCGCCGATGAAGCGGGCGAAGGCCCAGCCCCCGTCGAAGCCGTTGCCCCAGCCTTCCTGTACGTCGAGGTACCCGAGCAGTCCGCCACCGGTGCGCGCCCCGACCCACAGGACGTACGCCGCCGCCCCCAGCGGGGCCAGCAGCACACCGGCCGCCATCCGCCAGGACCGCTCCCCGCGCCGCCACGCGAGGACGGCGGCCACCCACACCGCCGCCACGACCGCGGCGCCGACCGGGCGGGTCAGCCCCGCCCCGGCCGCGAGGAGACCCGCCGTGAGCCAGTGCCCGCGCAGCGCCCCGTACAGCGCCCACGCGGCCAGCGCCGTGAACAGCGCCTCGCTGTACGCCATGGACTGCACGATCCCCACGGGCAGCGCCGCCCACGCGGCCACCGCGAGCACCCCGGCCCGGCGGCCGTACGAGAGGTCGGCGACGGCGAAGATCCCCCAGGCCGCGGCGAGCCCGGCCGCCACCGAGACCACCAGGCCCGCCGAGCCGTACGAGAGCCCCGTCGGCGCCGCGACCAGCCGCTCAAGCCAGGGCAGCAGGGGGAAGAACGCCAGGTTCGAGTGGACCGCCCCGTTCGGGAGGACCACCTCGTACCCGTACCCCTCGGCCGCGATCCGCGCGTACCAGAGGGAGTCCCAGCGCGCGGAGAGCAGCGTGTGCGCACTACTGCCGGCCGCCGCCCCCCACGCGCCGAGCACGGTCAGCCCGAGCAGCCGGACGGCCGCGAAGACGGCCAGCGCGGGCGCGGCCCGGCGAAATCCAAGATCTTTCACAGGCATGATTATCGGTGGCGGCACAGGGGCGCGACGGCCGGAACCACGGGCCGTGAGCAGCCGTGTACGCGGGGGAAGGGGTGGGGTGGGGCGAGTGGCGCACACCACACGGCGACCGCCGCCGGGATGAGAGCTTGACCACGTGAGGCGCTGACGAACTCGCGTACGCTGACCGTTCACTCGCACGTCGATGCCGGACCCCGTAGGACGCCGCCGCACCGCGCACCACCCGCAGCGGCTCCGCAAGACGCTGGTCCACCGAGTGTGAGGGCTCACCTGGGAGGTACATGCATGTCGGAGACGAACGCGGCCGACCGCAGGTCCGCCGGCGCCGCCGGTGACCACCCGGCCCCTTCGCTCCGACAGCGCGTGCGCGCGGTCTCGGGCGGCGCCAACCGCTGGCTCGTCCTCGCCGTCCTCTGCGTCAGCCTCGTCCTCGTCGCGCTCGACGCGACGATCCTGCACGTGGCCGTCCCCTCAGTCACCGAGGACCTGCGCCCCGGCCCGATCGAACTCCTGTGGATCGTCGACGCCTACCCGCTGGTCTGCGCCGCGCTGCTGATCCTGTTCGGCACCCTCGGCGACCGGGTCGGCCGCCGCCGGGTCCTGCTCCTCGGGTACGGGCTCTTCGGCGTCGCCTCCGCGATCGCCGCCGTGGCCGACAACGCGCAGGTGCTGATCGTCGCCCGCGCCCTGCTGGGCGTCGGCGGCGCGATGATCATGCCCGCCACGCTGTCCATCCTGCGCCAGGTCTTCCCCGACCGGCGCGAGCGGGCCCTCGCCATCGGCATCTGGACGGCCGTCGCCGCCGTCGGGGCCGCCAGTGGGCCCGTACTCGGCGGCTTCCTCGTCGAGCACTTCTGGTGGGGCTCCGTCTTCCTCATCAACATCCCGCTGATGGCACTGATCCTGCCGCTCGGCCGCTGGCTGCTGCCGGAGTCGAAGGGCTCCTGCGACGGGCCGTGGGACGTGCTCGGCGCGCTGATGGCCGCCGCCGGTGTGCTCGGCGCGGTCCTCGGGATCAAGCGGATCGGCGCGGAGCGGCACCTGGCCGACGCCTGGGCGGTGGTGCCGCTGCTGCTCGGGGTGGCGCTGCTGGTGCTGTTCGTCCGGCGGCAGAAGCGGCGGGCGCACCCGCTGATCGACATGCGGATGTTCTCGCGGCCGGCCTTCACGACGTCCGTCGGCTGCATCGTGCTCGCCATGCTGGCGCTGGTCGGCCTGGAGCTGATCGCCGTCCAGTACCTCCAGCTGGTGCTGCGGCTGAGCCCGCTGGAGACGGGGCTGCGGCTGCTGCCGCTCACCTTCGCCGCCATGGCCGCCGGCGCCACCGGCTCGTACACCCTGGCCCGGATCGGGCCGCGCGTGATGGTGTCGTCGGGGTTCGCGCTGACGGCCTGCGCGGTGCTGCTGCTGACGCTGATGGGGCAGCAGGACCGGCCGGCGCTGCTCACCGTGGGGTTCATCCTGCTCGGCTTCGGCCTGCAGACGACGCTGTTCGCGGCCTACGAGTCCATGCTGAGCGAGGCTCCCGCGGACACGGCCGGGGGCGCGGCCTCGATCGGCGAGACCTCGTACCAGCTGGGCGCGGGCATCGGCATCGCGCTGCTCGGCAGCGTCATGAACGCGGCGTACGCGCCCGGGCTCGCGGGGGTGCCGGGGGTCTCGGGGCGGGACTCGGCGGCCGCGGCGCACTCGCTCGGCGAGGCGTACCAGGTCGCGGCGCAGCTGGGCGGCCCGGCGGGGGCGGCCCTGCACGCGGCGGCGCGGCACGCGTTCGTCCACGGGCTGCACGTGACGCTGCTGGTCAGCGCCGGGCTGTTGGTGGCGGGGGCGGTGATGGCGCTGAGGCTGCCGAAGGTCATGGAGTGCGGGGCCGCCGAGGGCGGCGGTGAGCCGCCGGCGGTCCGGCTGCCCGCGCAGTCCGCCGCCGAGCCGTGCCCGGCTCCCCCGGAACGGGTGGGCTGAGCACCGCCGCCGGGGCTCCGCCCCGAACCCCGCGAGCCCGCGCTTCGAACGCGGGCTGGGCCGGATGCGGCGGGTCCCGTGTCTCAAGCGCCGGCGGGAGCCGTGTCACACGCATGGGCGGGTGTCGTGGCTCACGCCCCGGCAGGGGCGGGTCCGGCGGGGGTTGATCGCGGGAGGGGTGGCGTCTAGCGTCGGACGGGCGTGCGTGCCGGACCCGCTGACCAGGCGGTGGTTCGACGGCACGACCGAGGTTCCGACCAGGCCGCCGGGAGGCCCCGTGTCACCGTTCCTGCCCACCGATCCGCTCGGCCTCGACGAGCTGCTCAGCCCCGAGGACCGTGCCGTCCGCGACACCGTCCGCGGCTGGGCCGCCGACCGGGTCCTGCCGCACATCGCCGAGTGGTACGAGAGCGGGGAGCTGCCCGCGATCCGGGAGCTGGCCCGCGAGCTCGGCTCCATCGGGGCGCTCGGGATGTCCCTGGAGGGCTACGGCTGCGCCGGCGCCAGCGCCGTGCAGTACGGCCTGGCCTGCCTTGAGCTGGAGGCGGCCGACTCCGGGATCCGCTCGCTGGTCTCCGTACAGGGCTCGCTCGCCATGTACGCGATCTGGAAGTACGGCTCCGAGGAGCAGAAGCAGCGCTGGCTGCCCGGCATGGCGGCCGGCGAACTGATCGGCTGCTTCGGGCTGACCGAGCCCGACGTCGGCTCCGACCCGGCGGCGATGCGCACGTACGCGAAGCGCGACGGCACCGACTGGGTACTGACCGGCCGCAAGATGTGGATCACCAACGGCAGTGTCGCGGCGGTGGCCGTCGTCTGGGCGCAGACGGACGAGGGCATCCGCGGGTTCGCGGTGCCCACGGACAGCGCCGGCTTCTCCGCGCCGGAGATCAAGCACAAGTGGTCGCTGCGCGCCTCGGTGACCAGCGAGCTGGTGATGGACGACGTACGGCTGCCCGCCGACGCGGTGCTGCCCGGTGTCACGGGGCTCAAGGGACCGCTCGGCTGCCTCAGCCACGCGCGGTACGGGATCATCTGGGGATCCATGGGCGCGGCGCGCGCCAGTTTCGAGTCCGCGCTCGACTACGCGAAGACGCGCGAGCAGTTCGGGAAGCCGATCGGCGGCTTCCAGCTCACCCAGGCCAAGCTGGCGGACATGGCGCTGGAACTCCACAAGGGGATCCTGCTCGCCCACCACCTGGGGCGGCGGATGGACGCGGGCACGCTGCGGCCCGAGCAGATCAGTTTCGGCAAGCTCAACAACGTCCGCGAGGCGATCGAGATCTGCCGCACCGCGCGGACCATCCTCGGGGCCAACGGGATCTCACTGGAGTACCCCGTCATGCGGCACGCCACCAACCTCGAATCGGTCCTCACCTACGAGGGCACCGTCGAGATGCACCAGTTGGTACTGGGCAAGGCGCTCACCGGCCTCGACGCCTTCCGGTGAGGGCCCTGCTCAGCTCTGGTTGAAGAAGTCGCGCGAGCGGCCGGCGGGCTCGCCGCTCACGATCTGGGTGTCGGCCGGGGTCAGCAGGAAGACCCTGGTCGCCACCCGCTCGATCGAGCCGCGCAGCCCGAAGGTCAGACCGGCCGCGAAGTCGACCACGCGCTTCGCGTCGCCCGGGTCCATCGAGGACAGGTTCACGATCACCGGGACGCCCTCGCGGAACAGCTCGCCGATTCCGCGCGCGTCACGGAAGCCGTCCGGGGTCACGGTCGCGATCCGCCGGCCCTGCTCCACCGCCGACTCCGAGGCCACCTTGACCCGGGGGTCGGTGACCCACTGGTCGCCGGGGCCGGAGACCGAGCCGTGCTGGCGCTCCACCGCCTCCGCGTAGTCGTCGTCGTAGTACCGCTCGTCGTCGCTGTCCTCCACGAGACCCAACCAGGCACTCGCCTTGCGCACCGAACCCATGGACGCCTCCTTTCACCGCGATCAGTCTGTCTTCTTCTCCGCGTCCCTATGGTCGTCCATGATGCTGACAACGCGCCAAGTGGATAGCCGCCGCGCAGGGGTTTCGTGACGGTACTGGTGCAGAACATCCGTTGCACTGCCGAGGTTCCCGGCGGCTACCACTGCTGACTGAGTGAAAATACGACCGGAGCCGCCGGGCGGGTGAGCGGTGGGGGCGTACGGGTGAACGAACCGGCTGGATACGATGCCCCGCACGTACGCGTATGACACACGGGGGAACGCATTGTTCGGCATCGTCAGGCCCTGCACGCACCGCCTGGGGGAGCGATTCAAGACGGAGTGGATGGCCCATCTCTGCGGTCTCTGCCTGGCACTTCGCGGTGACCACGGGCAGTTCGCCCGGATCGTCACCAACTACGACGGGCTGCTGGTCTCCGTTCTGACGGAGGCTCAGTCCGGTCCCGCGCCCGGCGCCCGGCGTGTCGCCGGGCCCTGCCCGCTGCGCGGCATGCGCACCGCGCCGGTGGCCAACGGCGAGGGGGCCCGGCTCGCGGCCGCCGTCTCGCTGGTGCTGGCTTCCGCGAAGGTGCGCGACCACGTGGCCGACCGGGACGGGCTGTTGGCCCGCGCCCCGATCGCCGCCGCCGCGCGCAAGGTGGCCCGGGGCTGGGACCGGGCCGGCGCGCGCACCGGGGCCTCGCTCGGCTTCGACACCGCGGTGCTGGTGGACGCGGTCGACCGGCAGGGCGGCATCGAGACCCTGGCCGGGCCCGGCACGCCCGTGCTGGTGGTGACCGAGCCGACGGAGACCGCGACGGCCGCCGCCTTCGCGCATACCGCGATCCTCGCGGGACGGCCAGGCAACACCGCCCCGCTCGCCGAGGCGGGCCGCTACTTCGGGCGGCTCGCGCACCTGCTGGACGCCGTGGAGGACCAGGCCGCCGACGCCGCCTCGGGCGCCTGGAACCCGCTCACGGCCACCGGGACCTCCCTCGCAGAGGCGCGCCGGCTGTGCGACGACGCCCTGCGGGGCATCCGGCTCGCTCTGCGCGAGGTGGAGTTCGCGGACGCGGGGCTGGCACACCGGCTGCTCGTCCACGAGCTGCGCACCTCGGTGGACCGGGCCTTCGGGACCGCCTCCTGCGGCCACACCGTCACGAACTCCGGCGGGGGCTACGGCGCGCCGCCGCAGGGCTACGGCGCCCCGGGCGGGGGCGCCGGTCCGTACGGCGGCGTCCAGGCGCCCCACGGCCGGCAGCCCTACGGCCACAATCCGTACGGCCCCACCACCCCGGTCGCCCCCGGCGGCCCGGGGCTGCCCCCGCCCATGGGCCCGGGCGGTCCGGGCGGTTCCGGGGGCCACGGCGGCGGCGGGCGGCCGCCGCAGAAGCCGCGCCGGGGGCTGCTCGCGGGCTGCGCCGTCGCTCTCGGGCTGTTCTGCACCTGCCAGCTCTGTTGCACCGACCACGAGGGCCCGTGGTCCCGCAAGAAGCGGGACGCGTGGTGCGACGCGTGCAGCGACTGTGGCGACCCCGGTTGCGGCAACTGCGACGGCTGCTGCAGCTGTGACGGCTGCTGCTGTGACGGGTGCGGCTGCGACTGCTGAGCTGAGGCTCTTTCAGATTCCGCGCGTCCGGACGGCGTACGGGGTGGTTCCCGTCCGGGCGGGCGTGGAAGGGTTGAGCGGCATGAACGATGACGCGCACGACCCGCACGCCGCCTGGCGGAACTGGCACGAGCGCCGGGTGGCCGCCGTGTCCGCCCCCTGCGGCTCCCTCGCGCTGACCGGAACGCACCGGCTCGCCGACTACCCGGAAGGGCGAATTCCGGCCGTTCCGGGGCGCTGGCGTGCCGACGGTGACGCGATGGAACTCACGGCCGCCCCCGCGGACGGCATCCGCCTCGACGGAGAGCTTTTCGCCGGAGAGGTCATACTCGCCGCCGACGAGGCCCCGCCCTTCGAGGTCGCTGCGCGCCGCCGCGGCGGGCGAGCGAAGGCTGAAAGGCGCTCTTGCGACCGGTAACTGACGCCAGGACACTCCCGACAGTGCTTGTCGGTGGCTGGCCCAGGAATTTGTCAGGGGCGCGTCAGGAGCACGACCCGAGCCCAAGCGCCCGCCGTGCCGCCGACTGCGCCTCACGGGCTCCGGCACCCCCACGTTCGCCGGGCCCCCGATCCCTCCCGGGAGGACGAGAAGTGAGGATCAAGAGCATGACCCGTACCAGGCTGCTCGCGGTGGCCACCGGCCTGGCCGCCGCCGCGGCACTCGCCGTGCCCACCGCGGCGAGCGCGGACGGACCGCGCGACGGCCAGGACACCGGATTCAGCGCCGCCCGGCTCGCCTCGGCCGACGCCTCCGTCCTGCGCGCCGACGTCGGCGGCACCGCCTGGCACACCGACCCCGCCACCGGGACCCTCGTGGTCACCGCCGACTCCACCGTCACCGAGGCGTCCCTCACGAAGATCAAGCGCGAGGCCGGTGCCGACGCCGCCGCCCTGCGCATCGAACGCGTCCCCGGCAAGCTGACCAAGCTCGCCTCCGGCGGAGACGCCATCTACGCGACCAGCTGGCGCTGCTCCCTCGGCTTCAACGTGCGCAGCGGCAGCACCTACTACGCACTGACCGCCGGGCACTGCACCGACGGCGCGGGCACCTGGTGGAGCAACTCCGCCCGCACCGCCGTCGTCGGCAGCACCGTCGGATCCAGCTTCCCGACCAATGACTACGGCCTCATCAAATACGCGAGCAACTCGCCCGTGCCGCCGGGCACGGTCGGCAGCCAGGACATCACCAGCGCCGTCAACCCCACCCTCAACATGTCCGTGACCCGCCGCGGCTCCACCACCGGCATCCACAGCGGCACCGTCACCGGCCTCAACGCCACCGTCAACTACGGCGGCGGCGACATCGTGTACGGCATGATCCGCACCAACGTCTGCGCCGAACCCGGCGACAGCGGCGGCCCGCTCTACTCCGGCACCCGAGCGGTCGGCCTCACCTCGGGCGGCAGCGGCAACTGCTCCTCGGGCGGAACGACCTTCTTCCAGCCCGTGGTGGAGGCGCTCAGCGCCTACGGAGTCAGCGTCTACTGACCGGGCACCGCGCGGACACCGCTCCGTGCGCCCCCGTCGCACCCCTGGACGTCCTCCCGCCTTCTGGGAGGATGTCCAGGGGCGTCCGTGTCCATGGGGGAGCAGGTGTGCGTATGAAACGCATCGGCGTGACCGGGCACCGGTCGATTCCCGGCGAGGTGCTCGGCCACGTGCGGGACGGCCTGCGCGCCGTACTGCGGGACCACGAGGGGCCGCTGGAGGCCCTCTCCAGCCTCGCCGAGGGAGCGGACCAGCTGTTCGCCGCCATCGCGCTCGAATGCGGCGCCGACCTCACCGTGGTCATCCCCAGCGGGGACTACGAGGACGCCTTCGAGGACCCCGAGTCCCTGGCCGGCTACCGGCGGCTCAAGGGGCGTGCCTCCCAGGAGATCCGGATGGACTTCGCCCGCTCCACGGACGAGGCCTACTACGCCGCCGGCACCTACATCGCCGACTCCTGCGACCGGCTCGTCGCCGTCTGGGACGGCCGGCCCGCCCGCGGCCACGGCGGCACCGCCGAGATCGTCGCCTACGCGCGCGCCCTGGGGAAGCCGGTCACCGTCATCTGGCGCGAGGGCGTGACCCGCGACTGAGCCGCGCACCTCGCGCCGGAGCCCCTCGCGCCGGAGCACCCCGCGTCAGCTGCTGTGCCGGGCCAGCCAGTCCGTGTGCTGCGGCGAGACGTAGCGCTCCGTCTCGTACACCGCGTTCGGCCAGTGCGCCTCGGTGATCGTCGTCTGCATCACGACCATCATCGCCGCCAGATCCTGCTCGATCAGGGTGTGCGCCTCGATCAGCGGGTGGTGGCGCCGTACCTCGTTCCAGGCGATCGCGGCGGCCGCCGCCGAGCTCAGCAGCCCCGTCGGCCCCGCCCCCGGCCCCGAACCCCATGCCCCGGACAGCGCGAACAGCAGGCCCACGCAGGTCAGCAGCACGATCGTCCACGACCACAGCGACGTGGCCCGCCGCGACACCTCCGTCTTGCGCCGGTACCAGTTGCGCTGCTCGATCAGCCGGTCCCGTACGTACGTCTCGCGCCGCGGCTGGTAGCCCATCGAGCGCAGCCGCTGCATCGCGCCGGTGATCTCCCCGCCCTCCGGCACAAGGCCCGCCGTCCGCGGATCCTCCCAGCCCATCTTGCGCAGCTCGTCCAGCCCCTTCTCCAGCCGCGTGCGGTACGTCGCCTGCGGGCTCTCGACCTCGGTGCCGAACGGCGCCCCGTGCACGGCGTACCGCCAGGCCAGGGACTTGATGAACTCGGCCGCGCTGCGGTTGAGCTGCCACTGCGGGCGCGCCCGCCGCCTGGACGCCCGTACGCCCACGGCCAGCACCCCCGCGTACGCCAGAGCGCTCAGCGCCGCGAACACGTGCAGCGAGCCCACGGCGGGCGCCGAGGGCAGGGCGGCGGCCCCGGCGGCCGCGACGAGCAGCAGCAGCTGGGCGCGGGTGGCCTGGGTGGACTCCCGCTGCCGGGAGATCGCCGCCTGGTCGGTGTGGTGGAAGAGGGCCGGCAGGTCCTCGTTTCGAAAGGTCATGCTGTCGGTCACAGCGAACCCCCCAGTCTGCTGTCGGGTGGGTGCGGGCGGCGGGGACCCGTCGTCCCCGCCGCCCGCCGGCGGATCACACCGCCAGCGGCTCCAGGTCGCGGTGGACCCGTCGCTCGTCGCGGGCGTAGCGGGTCAGCCCGTGGTCCTCGCCGAGCAGCCGCGTGAGTTCCGCGACCGCGTCCGCGCGGACCCGCGCCGCCTCCTCCTTGCGGCCCATCGCGTCCAGGCTCACCGCCATGTTGGAGGCGCTCGCCAGGGTCTCCGGGTGATGCGCCCCGAGCGCCTCGCGCAGCCGCATCACCGCCGTCCGCTCCAGCTCCAGGGCGCCCTCGGGATCGCCTTGGTCGGCGCGGGCGTTGGCCAGGTTCAGGTGGGCGAAGACGGTGTGCGGGTGGTTGTCGCCCAGCACCTCGCGCATGTACCGGATCGTCTGCCTCAGCATCGTGTCCGCTGTGTCCGCCGCGCCCGTGCCCCAGTGGAAGACCGCCAGGTTGTTCAGCGCGGCCAGGGTGTACGGGTGCCGCTCGCCCGGCACCTTCATGTACTCGTCCACCACCTCCTGCGCCAGGTCCCGCGCCCCGCCCGGGTCCCCGGTCGCGAACATGTCCGCGGCCAGGTTCAGCTCGCAGGCCAGCAGGTCCGGGTTGACCGAGGTGTACTTGGCCCGGTAGCGGTTGCGGGTCGCCGTGGTCAGCCGCAGCGCGTCCTCCAGGTCCCCCGCCCGCCGCAGCGACACCGCGAGGTTCTTCGCCGCCGACAGCGTGCCCGGGAAGGCCCGGCCCAACTGCCGCTTGTAGATCTCGTACGTCCGGCTCAGCAGCTGCACCGAATCGTCGTACCGGCCCACCTCGCGC
Organism: Streptomyces sp. NBC_01551; assembly: GCF_026339935.1. NCBI lineage: Bacteria > Bacillati > Actinomycetota > Actinomycetes > Kitasatosporales > Streptomycetaceae > Streptomyces > Streptomyces sp. NBC_01551. The sequence goes on along the minus strand of NZ_JAPEPX010000001.1, from coordinate 1,160,231 downwards.
AGGTCCCGCGCCAGGTTCTGCGCCGACGACAGGGTGTACGGGTGGTCCGGGCCCAGCACCTCGGTGCGCCGGTCGAAGACCTCCTGGTCGATCTCCCGGGCCCGCGCGTACTGCCCCACCATCCGCAGGTTCAGCGCCAGGTTGTTCGCGGCGGCCAGGGTGCGCGGGTGCGCCTCGTGGAAGATCTGGCCGAAGCCCTCGTGCGCGGCCTTCGCCAGGTCCATCGCCTCGCCGTACCGGCCGAGCGCGCCCAGGTCCATCGCCAGGCCGCTGGTCGTCATGTACGTGTGCGGGTGCGAGGGGCCGAGCGCGCCGCGCTGCCGCTCCAGCGTGACCTCGTCCAGCTCCTTCGCCTCCACGAACCGGCCCTGCGAGCGCAGGATGTTGGAGAGGTGGAAGCGCAGGTACAGGTACTGGAGGTCGTCGTTGCCGAGCGTCTCCTTCCAGGTCTCGCGCAGCTCCTCGCCCAGCGCGTACGCGGCCTTGAAGTCACCGCGCTTCCACAGGTAGCGCACCCGGTCGATCATCAGCCGGCGGGTCTCCGGCTCGCGGCAGAAACGGGCCTCGGACGGCGTCAGGTGCGGCCAGATGGTGTTGAACCGCGGCCAGGTCTCCGGGTTGTCTATCGGCTCGTCGTCGTCCGGCCGGGCCCCCGCCAGGATCCGGTGCACCGCGTGCCGGGCCTCGCGCTGCTCCTCCTCGGACAGCTGCGCCCGGATCACCGCCTGCACCAGCCGGTGCACCTGGATGCTGTTGCCGACCTGGTCGACCTTGGCCATCGCGAAGCGGCCGATCTCCCGGATCACCCGGCCCAGCACCAGCTTCTCCTGGAGCGAGGAGTCGTACGGCTTGAGCGCGTCGATCATCTCCTTGCTGTAGAGGAGGTTCGCCGAGATCGGCTCCGGCGCGAAGAACGCGCACAGCTGGAGCAGCCGCACGGCGGCCGGGGAGCGGGACTGGAGCCGCTCGATCGACACGTTCCAGGTCGCGGCCACCGGCTCCGGGTACCCGGGCGGCTGGTTCAGCCCCAGCACGCGGGCGGCCTGCTGCGCCAGCTGCTCCAGGTACGCGGACACCGGCGTCGCCGTCTCCGCGATCCAGGCGCCCGCCTGCTCGACCGCGAGCGGCAGGTCGCCCACCGCGACGGCCACCTGCTCGGCGTCGTCCTTGGTCAGGCCGGGGGCCCGGCGCTGGAGGTGCTCGATGGACTCCTCGCGCAGGAACACGTCCACCGGGAGCGCGTCCCCGTACTGCGACCAGGACTGGTTGCGGGAGGTCACCAGCACGTGGCCCGGGCCGCCCGGCGGGAAGAACCGTTTGAGCGTCTCGGGATCGTCGGCGTTGTCGAAGACCAGCAGCCACCGCGAGGTGGGAACCCCGCGCCGCAGCAGGTCGATCGCCTCCTGCGAGGCCGCCGACATGTCCTCGCCGGTCTGCGCGCCCAGCCGTACGGCCAGCTCCGCGAGGGCCGCGACCACGTCGTCGGTCTGCTCCGAGGAGATCCACCAGACCAGGTCGTAGTCCGCCATGAACCGGTGGACGTACTCCAGCGCCACCTGGGTCTTGCCGACGCCGCCGAGCCCGTACAGGGTCTGCGGCTGCGGCAGCACCACCGCCATCCCGCCGCCGAGCTGGTCGCGCATCCGCTCCAGCACGATGCTGCGGCCGGTGAACCCGGGGTTGCGCGGCGGAGCGTTCCAGATCTTCGGCACGGTCCCCGGGAAGCGGGGGCCGGGCTGGGAGGCGCTGGCGACACTGTCCGGCAGCGCCGTCGGCCGCTCCACCGCGCGCAGCAGGGCGGTGGTGGCGTGCACCTCGTCGAGCCGGAAGAGGTCCACCGGGTTGCGGTCGATGTAGGGCGTGGACAGGCGTACGTCGCCCACCCGCAGCGGCACCAGCTGCCGCCGGCCCCCGGTCGGGTCCTCGGCGGCCGCCCGTTCCCAGACGTCCACCGCCCGGGCCGACTTGAGGTAGGCGCTGGAGAGCAGCACCACGGTCCGCGCCGCGGTGTCGACGCTGATGCCCGCGCCCAGCGTGTCGCCGGGGGCGGTGCCCGGGGCGCGCTCGGCGGAGACGTCCTTGGGGACGACGCGGAACCCGGCCCGGGTGAGCACCGACTCGATCCAGTCGGCCCACATCCGGTTCTCGGCGACGTAGGAGAGGAACAGGTCGGCGGGCAGCGCCGGGCGCCGCCGGGTGAACGCGTCGCGGATCCGCAGCCGGACCTCCTCGCCGATGGCCGGCATGGAGGTGATCTCGCCCTCGGTGACCACGGCGGTGAGCCGCTCGAAGGCGGACAGCAGCGAGTTGGTGAGCCCGGCCTCGTCCCCGAAGGTGGCCAGGGTCTCCTCGTAGGCGTAGTACGGCCGGTACGGGATCTCCACCGCGCCCCAGTACGAGGTGAGCTCGTCGCCGACGAGGCCGTTGGGGAAGCGGTCGAACTTGATCCGCGCGAGCGCGCGGCCCGCGTCGGCCTTCTCCTTCTCACCCTCGTCGATGCGCATCGGGACCGGGTAGATCTTGATGCCGCGGTCGTTGAACCGCTCGTCGATCTGGCGGGCGACGGAGGCGGCGCCGTCGATGGACTGGTCGGAGAGGGTGAAGCAGTCCACCAGGACGTCCGGGAGGTGCACGGTGCAGATGTCGGCGATGTCGGAGAGCCCCGTGCGGCTGTCGATCAGGACGTAGTCGTAGTTCCGCTTCATGTCCGCCCGCAAGGCGTCGAAGAAGAGGCCGCCGCCGAGCCGGTCGTAGAAGTTGTCCCAGTCGAAGGTGGAGACGGTCGCCGAGTACTCGCGGTTCTGCCGGCCCGCCGAGACGAAGTCGAGGGTGCCGCCGTCGGGGAACTCCCAGCCCAGGGTCTCGGGGGTGAGGGAGACCGCGTGCGGCTGGATGCGCGCGTAGTCCTTGTGCCAGTCGTCGGCGCGCTGCGCCGGGCTGGTCGCCGCCCAGGCGTACTCGCTGATCAGGTCGATGACCCCGGTGGTGGCGCCGAGCGTGGAGGGGTCCAGGAAGGGGTGGAAGAACCGGTGCAGGCCCGGGGCCTCCAGGTCCCAGTCCACGGCGAGCACCCGCTTGCCGTTGGCGGCGAGGATCCAGGCGGTGTTGGCCAGCGCCATGGTGCGGCCCGTGCCGCCCTTGTACGAGTAGAAGGTGACGATGCGTCCGTCACGGCCGCTGCTGTCACGACTCGCTGTCATCCGTGTCCCCCCGGTCGGTGTCGTTGTCGGCTGTGGCATCGCGTTCGTGGCGGCCCCGGCGGGTGGCGCCGGCCTCGTCGGCGTCGGGTGGGAACGGGGCGCGGGGCGGCGGTGCGGGCGGCCCGTTCATCCCCATCGGGCCGAGCAGCCGCGGGCGTTCGGTGGGGGTGCCGCCGGCCGGTGGGTACACCTGCGCGTGTCTGAGGAACTGCTGGGCGGCGGCCTCGACGACCTGCGGCAGGATCTGCCCGAGGGTCTCCATGTTCGCCACCCCGTTGGCGGCGGCCCGGCAGGCGGCCCGGCCCTGGCTCATCTTGACGGGCATGGTGTCCTCCAGCCGGTGCACCAGCTCGTTCTCCCGGGCGCGGCTCTGGTGGTCGTAGCGGTTCCACGGCACCACCACGTTGATCCAGGGCCGGGACTCCTGGTCGAAGGCGGCCAGCCGCTGGCGGCGCTGCTCGTCCTCCACCGCCCAACGGTCGATGATCAGGATCTCGGGGCGGGTCGGCGGCTGTTTTCCGTCGAAGTGCCCCGCCTCGTCGTCGAAGGAGCTCATGGTGGTGCGGTAGTTGAGGTTGCGCACCAGGTCTTCGGCGACGTAGGCGATGGGCCGCTGGGAGGCCGGGTGGTACGGATTCCAGTCCAGCGCGCTCTCCCCGTAGTACTCGGGGCTGCGGCCCTCCGGCAGCTCGTGCCGGGCCGCCGCCGCCACGGTGACGTGGAGGGTGCGGGCCGGGCTGCCGGTCGTGCCGAAGGCGCTCGGCACCACCCGGTAGTCCACCGGGCGCACGGATTCGAGGCGGACGGTCTCGGCGACCCGCACGATGCGCTTGGCGAGTTCGTACACGGCCCGCTCGTACTGCTCGGCGTAGCCGCGCAGTTTGATCAGCCCGTACAGGCCGTCGGTGACGTAGCGCTCGCCGAAGGTGTTGTGGTTGAACTGCAACCGCTCGGCGGGGCCGGGCAGTTGGGAGGGCGGCACCGGAACCCACAGGGCGGGCACGATGGCCTCGGCCGGCTGGTTGCTGATCGCGCCGTGCTGGATGGCGCGCTGCGCGAAGGCGAACCACTCCTTCCCGCACATCTCGCTGGCGAAGTACCGTGGCGAGAACAGGGGGACGAAGACCCGGCAGGTGGCGAGCGCCTGCGCGAGCCGTTCCGACCAGCCCTCGCCGCTGCGTATCTCCCGGTCCATGAAACCCGCTTCGGAGCCCGCGGGCAGATCGGTCAGCGCCATGACATGGCTGCAGAGATCGCGATAGAGGCGCTCGACCCACATGTCGGGGTCGGGCCCCCCGGCCCCGAATCTCGGCGTATGCGCATAACTGAGAAAAAAATACGGCTGCACTGATGCGGGCACACGACCCCCGTCCCGAAGATGTCGAGCGAAGAAACATCATTCCGGAGCTGCTTCGCCACATCCCCTCGTGGTTCAGTCAATCAGCGTCTGTTTTCGGTCATCCAGTCCAACGCGTGATCGACGGCATCCGCAAGGGAGAAGAGCATGGCCGATACCCCTCCCACCCGCCCCCTGCGCACCCGGGATTCCGGGAACGTCCTGCCGATCTCCGCGAAATCGCTGTCGTCCAGCGCGACGTCCTCGTACGCGGTCCACCCTTCCCGCAGCTGAGCTCCCGGAAGGTTCACCTTCACCACACACTCGTACATGCGCAAGGGGGGCTTGGGAATTCGATACTCCGCGAGATGGAAAGCGGTACAGACCGAAAATCCCACATTGATCAGGAGTACCTGGCCGCCCTCCCAGCACATCTTCCCCAGGGGTGACTCCTCGCCCAGATGACTTTCGAGCCGATGTCCTTCGCAGAGGCGTTCCGCGTCCTTGCCGAGCGCGGCGAAAGAGGTCTGGGGGTGCCCGCTGCGCGCCGCGCCGGGGGCGGTGCGGACGGCCTCGGCGAAGGCGCCCATTCCCTGGCTCGGGGTGCGTTCCGGGTCGAAGGCGGGCATCCGGTCGCGCAAGGCCCGCACCTCGTCCTCGGTCAGACCGGCGATCCGGGCCAGGTGGGCGCTGGAGGTGGTGGAGTTCTCCGGGGTGAACGCCGGGACCAGCAGGGTGCCGTGCGGGCCGAGGAGCCCGGTCAGGGCGTCGCGCAGGGCGTCGGCGCGCAGGCCGGTGCCGCCGAGGGAGGCGTGGACGAGGAGCCGGGTGCGGGGGCGCACACCGAGCAGGCGGAGCTGAACGGCGAGGGCGAGCGCGCCGGGCGGGGCGGCCGGCGTCGGCGGGGCGGCCGGGCTGGGCGGGGGTGTCATGCACCGGCTCCCTTCAGTTCCCAGCGGAGTTCTTCCACCAGGCGCTTGCCGGTGCTGGTCAGCTCGGCCGCCCCGGACAGCCGGTCCAGGGCGCGGTGGATCCGGTCCGCCCCGCCCGGTTCCGGGACCGCCGCCGCCCGCCGGTACGCCTCCACCGCCACCCGCTCGTGTACGTCGGCCAGCAGCCGGGACACCGGAACCGGCCGCTCCCGCCACGGCGACGGGTGCTGCCACTCACCGTCGAGCGCGTACAGGTCCGTCACCTCGGTCAGGGCCCGCAGCCGGGTCCGCCGCCGCCCCGTGAGCAGCGCGAGCGCGGTCTCCCGTACCCCCGCCGCGTACGGCACCCCGAGCGCCCCCGGCCCGTGCCGCCCGGCCTCGCCCCAGCCGACCGAGCGGGGGCCGCCCGCGAGCGGGGTCAGCGTCGTCAGCCCCGCCTGCGCGGCCCGGGCGAACTCCGGGACCGTCTCGTGCAGCAGCGCCCAGGCCCCGTCCAGCCGGGTCCGCCACTGCCCGGCCTCGCCGGTCCCGAGCCGCAGCCGGGGCGGCCGTGCGAAGCAGTTGCGGTACGGGTCGAGGTCCTCCAGCGCCACCGGCGCCGCGTCCGGCCCGGGCGACCAGGTCCGTACGGGCAGCCAGCGGGCGTCCCCCGCGCCGGGTCCGAAGCGGTGCTCGGCGCGGCCGTCCCGTACCGCGTACCCGTCCCCGGCGGCGCGCAGCGCGGCCCGCCCGTCGGCGGCGGGCTCCCCGCGCCGCAGCAGCCCCAGCGTCGGCAGGTACACCTCGCCGTCCCGGTAGGCCACCTCGGCCGGCAGCTCCAGCCCGCCCCGCAGCACGGCGGCGGCGGTCAGCGCGGCCAGCCTGCGCGCGGCCTCGGCGGCGACGTCCTCGCGCCCCGCTCCGGCGCCCGCTCCCGCGCCGTCCCGGACGGCGTCGAGCGCCGTCAGCACCCAGGTCCGGGTGAACGGGTGGTCCAATACCGCGTCCACCGCGTCCGCGGCCTCCTCGCGGACGGCCCCGGCCCGCTCCACCTCGGCCAGCACCTCCCAGGCCCGCGCCCACTCGGGGTGGCCCGCCAGGTCCTCGTGCAGGCGCGCCAGCAGCACCCGGGTCAGGTCCTCCTGGGCGCGGGCGAGTTCGGCGGGGTCGGCCAGCTGCGGCGCGCTCTCGCGGGGCGCGGTGCGGGCCTGCACCCCGTCGACCAGCTCGCGCAGGTCGGCGCAGTACACGGAGGGGTTGTCGAAGCCGCTGCCGGCCCGGTAGCGGTGCGTGTAGAGGCCGCCGCCGCACGAGCGTACGACGGGGCAGCGGCGGCACGAGTCGCTGACGCCGGCCAGGCCCAGCTGCCGGGCCCGTACCCCCGGATGGGCCGCGACCTGGTCAAACGCGTGGTCGAAGACGTTGAACCCGGTGGCCGCCGCACCGTCGAAGGCACTCTTGAGGGAGTCCACCTGTTCGAGGGTCCCGTCCGTCTCGACCACCACGAGGTCGGTCGGGGCCAGTCCCAGCGACTCGGTGAGGCTGGGCCCGCCGCGCAGGGTGGACAGCAGGGACTCGAAGAGCCGCACGGGCACGGGGCGACCGAGCCGCTCCCAGTGGTCGAAGACCCGCAGCAGCCAGCGCGCGTACGCGTCGGGGGCGCCGTCGGGGCGGGGCGGCGGGGTCTCCCAGGTGGCGTGCGGGAGCAGGAAGTCCACCCGGGGTGGTTCCAGCTCGACGAGGGCGTCCAGGACGGCGACGGGGTCGTTGGCCACGTCCACCGTGCAGAGCAGGCCCTGGTAGAGGTGGCGGTAGGGCTCCGAACGGAGCAGCGCGACGGCGGCGAGGACCAGGGGGTGGCTGGTGCGGCCGTCCGCGAAGCGGCGGTGCCGGTCGTTGGCGGCGCGGTCGCCGTCGAGGGAGACGCCGACCCGGACGCCGTATTCGGCGAAGAGGTCGAGATGGCGCGGGCTGAGCTGGAGTCCGTTGGTGTGGATGCGCAGATCGAGGTCCGCGATTCCGGCGAGCGCCCGGGTGAACTCCTCGCAGACGAGCCGGAGCCGGGCCGGGCCCGCCAACAGGGGTTCCCCTCCGTGGAGAATCACCGTGACGGAGGGGAGCGCATGGTCACGGGCATGCTCGGCGAGTCGTGACGCGGTGTGGGTGACGACCTCGGGGGAGATCACTTTCGGCCGGCCTCGCCAGCTCTGATCTGCGTGTTCGTAGACATAGCAATGATCACAAGCGAGATCGCATCTGCTGTGAACTTTCAGGACGATCTCGCGAAAAGCGATCAGGCCGGTCATTGCGCCAGTCTAGAGCCGTACTTCCGGGTCAGAGCGCGGAGTTGAAGATGGGCGCCTGGACCGCGCGACCGGATTCCGTCGGCAGTACGCGACCGAGCGTCGCGGTGGCGGAAGCGCTGCGGACGTCGATCCGGGAGAGCGGGACCCGACGGGCCTTGACCGTGCTGGTCGGGGGGGTTGCGGAAGTGTTCACGACACCGTCCTCGGGGAAGCCATGTGGAATGGGCATGTGAATGACAACAGCGACATGCTGGTGTCAAGCGTGGACTTTACTCGTCCACACCCCATTGGCAACTGAGGCATGACGCCTGGTCAAGCGTTCTACGGCAGGCCTCCGGCATTTCCCGGGGTCCCGTATTCGGCCGTTCGCCTGATGACAAGATCCAATTCCCTTTTCCCCTGGCGGACCCGCCCGGACCGGGCGTCAGGCGGCCCCGGCGGCAACGATTTTGACCACGGCTCGCGCCCGCCTCCGCCCCGACGTGTCCCGCCACCGTCTCCGCCTGCCCGTCGACCGAGCCGACGCTTCCGGCAACTCCCCTCATGCGGGCTGCTGTTCGCCGAGCGGCGGGGCGGGCAGGGCCCGCAGCAGCCAGGTCAGTACGTCGGGCAGCGCGCGCAGCGCCGCGAAGTGCGCGGCGGTCGGGTCGATGGTGGTGGTGGCCCCGGGGATCCGGCGGCCCAGCCATCGGGAGTGGCCCACGGGGGAGAACACGTCCAGCTCCCCGTGCCAGATCAGGACGGGGCTGCGGATGTCGGCGGGGTCGAAGCCCCAGGGGCCGCTGAAGGCGAGGACGTCGTCGATCCACCCCCACGCCGAGGTGCGCAGCCCCTCGCGGTAGTTGCGCAGCAGCATCGAGCGCAGGCCCGAGTCCGAGACGATCATCCGGTCGTTCGCGGTCAGCTCCCGGCGCAGCTCGTCCAGCAGCCGCCCGGGGTCCTTGCGGATGCCGTCGGCGCGCGGGATCAGCCGGGCCGCGAGCTCCTCGGGGTCGGTGGAGGCGGTGGTGTACTCCCGTACGTTCGAGGCGGCCATCCCGGCGAACCAGTCCAGGTCCTCCGCGTCCCGGGGGGCGAGCGGGACCAGGGCCGCGGTCCGGGTGACCCGGTCCGGGAGCAGGGCGGCGCAGGCCAGGGCGCCGGGGGCGCCGCCGGAGCGGCCCGCGACGGCGAAGGTGTCCAGGCCGAGGGCGTCGGCGATCGAGGCCACGTCCTGGGCCACGTCGGCGACGGTGCGTCCCGGGTGGCGGTCGGAGCCGCCGTAGCCGGGCCGGTCGTAGGCGATGAGCTGCATCCGGCGCTGATAGAGGACCATCCCCCGGGGCGCCGGTCCGAGCCGGCTGCCGGGCATGCCGTGGAGCAGGAAGACCGGCTTGCCCTCCGGGTCGCCCCAGCGCTCCACCATCAGAGCGCGTCCGTCCGCGGCGCGCACCTGATCGCGCACGCGTTCCCCCCTCACGGTCGACGCGAGTTGTCACGGTGATTGTGCGCGCTGGGGGAGGAGGGCGGTAGGGCGCACTCGGGGGGAACTTCGTGTGCCGTCCCGGGCGGTTGTGGCGGCCCGAGGCCGGAGGTCCGGGGCCGGGGGTCCGGGCCAGGAGTCATGGGGCGGAGGTCATGGGCCCGGAGCCCGGGGCCCGGGGCCCGGGGCCGGCGTCAGAGGTGGGGGATCAGCAGGGACGCCGCCGAGTGGGCGCGGGCCAGGGCCTCGGTGCGGTCCGCGCCGTGCTGGCCGAGCACCACCCGGGTGCTCAGCCCGTCCAGGAGGGCGAGCAGTTCGGAGGCCCGGGCGGGGACGTCCAGGGCGGCGTCGAAGCGCCCCTGGCCGACGCCCTTGGCCAGCAGGGCCTCCAGATCGCGCTGCCAGCCGTCGTCGATGTCCTGCTGGGCCGTGCGCAGCTGCTCGCTGGCGGGCGTGCGGGCCCACAGCTCGATCCACAGCGTCCAGCGCGGATCGCGGGGGCCGCGCGGCAGGTACAGCTCCAGGAACAGGGCGAGCTTGCGGTGCGCGGTGACCCGGCGGCCCAGCAGCTCGGTGCGCTCGGCGGTGAGCCGGTCCTCGCTCCAGCGCAGCGCCTCCAGCAGCAGCCGGTCCTTGCTGCCGAAGTAGTACAGGATGTGGCCGCCGCTGGTGCCGAGGCGCTCGGCCAGCGCCGACATGGTCAGGGCCGCCAGCCCGTCCTCGGCGATCGCCGCCATGGCCTCTTCCAGCATCCGCTCCTGGGCGATCTGCCCGTCGCGCCGCCGCACCGCTCCCGCCACCGGTCCGCCTTCCTGATCTTCCTGCCCCGACCTTATCCCGGACAGGGTCTTGACGGGCCCCCGGTCGGCGGCGCATCTTGAATGCCATTCAAGAACTTAGAACGTCATTCAAGATCCCGTGAGGGCTTGGATCCAAGGTCAGGGGCACCGCGCATGAGACAGCAGGAGACAGTGCGGCAGGAGGCGACGGCCGACGTCGACGAGGTGTTCCGCGTCGAGACCCACGGCATCGACCCCATCCCCGACGCGGAGCGGCACGGCAGCGCCAAGGACCTCTTCTGGCTCTGGTTCGGCTCCAACCTGACCCTCACCTACGTGATCAACGGCGCCCTCGCCGTCGCGTTCGGGCTCTCCTTCTGGCAGGCCACTGCCGTCGTCGTGATCAGCGGGCTCTCCTTCTTCGCCGTCAGCGCCGCCGGACTCGGCGGCATCCGCACCGGCACCGCCACCCTGGTGATCTCCCGCGCCGCGTTCGGCGTCCGCGGCAACTTCCCCGCCGGCGTCCTGAACTGGGTGGTGAGCATCGGCTACACCATCGTCAACACCGTCGTCGGCACCCTGGCGCTGGAGGTGTTCCTCACCGAGCTCGGCCTCGGCGACGGGGGGAACCCCACCCGCGCCGCCGCCCTGATGATCACCCTCGCGCTGACCTTCGCCGTCGCCCTGTGGGGCCACGCCACCGTGCAGTTCGCCGAACGCTGGATGGCCTACGTCCTCGCCGCCGGCTTCGGCGCGCTGCTGGTCTTCGTCCTGCCCGGCGCCGAGACCGGCGCCCCCGCGGCCGCCGCGCCCGGCCTGTCCGGGTGGAGCCTCGCCTTCGTCGTCATGCTGGCAGGGCCCTTCTCGTACCTGCCGATGCCCGCCGACTACACCCGCTACCTGCCCCGGACCACCTCGCTGAAGTCGATCACCTGGAGCGGCGCCCTCGGAGGCTTCGTCTCCTCCGTCGCCCTCGGCGTCGCCGGAGTCGCGGCCGCCACCCAGACCGACATGACCGACGCCGTCGCCGGAGCCGAGGGGCTGCTGCCCGGCTGGTTCAAGCCGGTGTTCCTGGCCCTGGTCCTGGGCGGCTCCGTCACCAACTCGATCATCACCCTCTACTCCTCCAGCCTGAACCTCCAGGTCCTCGGCATCCCGTGGAGCCGGTCCCGGGCGATCGTCGTCAGCGCCGCCGTGACCGCCGCGGGATCGCTCGCCGCGCTGTTCCTGACCGACTTCACCAGCGCCCTGCTCTCCTTCCTCTCCCTGCTGATCATCGTGTTCGCGCCCTGGGGCGGGGTCTTCCTCGCCGACATGCTGCTGCGCCGCTGCCACTACGACGCCGACGCGCTGCACGCCGGGAGCGCGGGCGCCTACTGGTACCGGGCCGGCTACCACCCGGCCGGGCTCGCCGCGCTGCTCGCCGGTATGGCCTTCGCCGCCCTGACCTGCGATTCCGAGCTGTGGACCGGGCCGCTGGTGGCGCCGCTCGGGGGCGCCGACCTCACGCTGGGCGGTTCGGTCGTCTCGGGGCTCGTCTACTGGGCCCTGGCACGCCGCCGGGTCACCGCCTTCGCGCCCGCCGCCTGATCTCCCGTATCCCCTCTGTCGCACAGGAGTACCGCCCCATGTCCAGCCCCCGCCCCGCCGACCTGCTGCTCACCGGAGCCCGGATCCACACCGTCGATCCCGCGCTCCCCGAGGCTGAGGCCCTCGCCGTGCGCGACGGCGTGATCGTCTGGGTCGGCCCGGACACCGAGGCCGCCGCCTGGGCCGGACCGGACACCGAGCGGATCGACGCGGGCGGCCGGCTGGTGCTGCCCGGGTTCGTCGACGCCCACAACCACGTCCGGCTCGGCTCCGACGACGCCTGCGTCCAGCTCGCCGGGGTCCGCACCCTGGAGGGCATCCACGAGCGGATCCTGGCCTGGCGGGAGGCCAACCCCGGCGCCGAGTGGATCGAGGCCGAGGCCTTCGACTACTCGGCGATCCCCGGCGGGCGGATGCCCCGCGCCGCCGACCTGGACCCGGTCACCGGGGACGTCCCGGCGATCGTCCTCTCGTACGACGTGCACACCGCGTGGCTGAACACGGCGGCGATGCGGCGGCTGGGGGTCTCCAGGGACCGCGTCGACCTGCCCTTCGGGACGGCGGCCGTCGATCCGGAGACCGGCGAGCCCACCGGGTTCGTCAAGGACTTCGCCGTCAAGGGGCTGTCCCGGGACGGCCACCGGGCACTGCGCGAGCTCGGCGTGCCGTGGGCCTCGCCCGACCGGCAGTACGGACGCCTCGCCAAGAGCCTGGACGACGCGATCGGCTTCGGCATCACGACGGTGGTCGAGCCGCAGAACTCCCTGGACGACCTGGAACTCTTCGAGCGGGCCCGGGCGGAGGGGCGGCTGCGGTCGCGGATCGTCGCGGCGCTGTTCCACCCGCGCGGCACGGGCGACGCCGACCTCGACGAATTCGCCGACGCGGCGCGGCGGTTCGCCGGGGACCGGCTGCGGGTGGGCCCGCTGAAGCTGTACATCGACGACGTGGTGGAGCCGCGCACGGCGGCGCTGCTGGAGCCGTACAGCGGGTGCGGGGCGCACCGGGGCGAGACCTTCTACCCGGCCGAGGAGTTCGCGGAGCTGCTGGCGAAGCTGGACGCGCGGGGCTTCCAGTGCTTCGTCCACGCGACCGGGGACCGGGGGATCCGGACCGTGCTGGACGCGGTGGAGCACGCGCGGGCGCTGAACGGCCCGCGCGACGCCCGGCACCAGGTGGTGCACGTGGAGTGCCTGGACCCGGCGGACGTGCCCCGCTTCCCGGAGCTGGGGGTGGTGGCCTGCATGCAGCCGAGGCACTGCGCGCCGGAGATCGCGGGGCCGGGGCAGGACTGGGCGCGGAACGTGGGCGAGGGCCGCTGGCACAAGGCCTGGCCGATGCGCAGCCTGCACGAGGCGGGGGCGGTGCTGGCGTTCTCCAGCGACTGGAACGTCGCCGAGATGGACCCGATGATCGGCATCTACACGGCGGTGACGCGGCGCCCGCTGCGCGGCGACGGGCCGGCCTGGCAGCCGGGCGAGACGGTGGACGTGGCGACGGCTGTGCACGGCTACACGATGGGCTCGGCCTACGCCAACTTCCTGGAGGAGGAGCGGGGTTCGCTGACGGTGGGCAAGGCCGCGGACTTCGTGGTGCTCTCCCGGGACATCTTCGCGGTGCCGGTGGAGTCCATCCCGGGCACGGTCGCGGAGACGGTGGTGGTGGCGGGCGAGGTGGTCCACCGGGCGGGCTGAGGTGGGTGGGGGAGGGGCCTTGTCAGTGGCGGGCACGTGGCGGCGCGTGGCGGCGTATGGCGGGCACGTGGCGGGCGAGTGGCGGGCTTGCGACAGGTCTGTTTCCGAACTGCCGTGACGGAAAAGGGCTGTTGCGGTGCCGGGTGCGCCGTGGCTAGCTTCGGCGCATGGCGATCACCGCGTTTGCGGCCGAGCGGCGCGCGGTCGACTTGATGAGGGTCTCCGGCGCGCTCTGCCGGTGACCGGTTCCGCGCTGCGGCTTCCCGGCTCCCGCTCCGTTTCTCCGTTTCTCCGTTTCTTCAGTCCCGCCAGTCCCGCCAGTCCCGCCAGTCCTCCAGCCATCCAGTCCTCCAGGAGTGTCCGTGACGTCGTCCCGCTCTGCCCTGGTCACCCTCGGGGCCGCCCTGGCCCTGTCCGCCTCGATCGCAGTCCCCTCCGCCGGGGCCACGGCGGCCACGGCCGCGACCGCCCCGCCCGGAGCCGTGGTGCGGGACTGGTACGACACCACCGCGCAGACCGTGGCCGTCGCCGGGGCCGCCACCCAGATCACCAACAGCCGTACCTGGGCCATCAGCTGGCTCGCCGCCGCGCGGGCGACCCGGGAGGCCCCGGCCGGGCGCGACCGGGCCGCGTTCCAGGACGCGGCCGTCGCCTCCGCCGTCCACGACTCCCTCGTCGCGCTGGCCCCCGCCCGCGCCCCAGAGCTCGACGCCGCGCTCGCCGCCAGCCTCCGCCGGATCCCCGACGGCCGCGCCGAGGACCGGGGCGTCGCCGCCGGAGCCCGCCAGGCGCGGCTCGCGCTCGCCGCCCGCCAGGGCGACGGCCTCGACCCGGAGTCCGTGAACGCGCCCTTCGCCGTACCGCCCAGCGCGCCCGGCGTGTGGCAGCCGACGCCCGCCGGCTACGCCCCCGCCGTGCAGTACGGCAACCGCCTGGCCAGGCCGTTCCTGCTCGACTCCCCGTCCCAGTACCGCCTCGGGCCGCCGCCCGCGCTCGACTCGCGCCGGTACCGGGCCGACCTGGCGGAGGTGCGGGCGTACGGGAAGGCCGACAGCGCCGTGCGCACGGCGCGGCAGACCGAGACGGCCACCTTCTGGTACGGCTCCTCGCTGACCCTCTACACCGAGCCGCTGCGGGTGGCCCTGACCCGGTCGCACGGCTCGACCGCCGAGCGGGCGGGGCTGGTCGCGCTGTTCCACGCCGCCCTGGTCGACACCCAGATCGCCACCTCGGACAGCAAGTACGCGTACACGCGCTGGCGCCCGGTCACGGCCATCCGGACCGGCTCCATCGGCACCGACCCGGCCTGGACCCCGCTCCACGAGACCCCGGCCCACCCGGACTACCCCAGCGGCCACGCCACGTACGCGGGGGCCGCGGAGGCGGTCCTGGACGCCCTCACCGGGGCGCGCACCGCGCCGTTCACGCTGACGAGCCCGACCGCGCCCGGGGTCACCCGCACGTACACGGGCTGGGAGCAGCTGACGCGGGACAACGTCGAGGCGCGCATCCTCTCGGGGATCCACACCCGCTCCGCCGACGAGGCGGGCGTCGTCCTCGGCAAGGCGGTCGGCCGGCACGCGCTGCGGGGTGCGGAGCGGCTGCTGGAGCCGCTGGGCTGAGCCGTGGCGTGATCAGGTCGCGGGTCTGCTCGGCCCGGCGGGCGCCGTCTCGTCCTCGCGGAGGGTGTCCGCGAGGTCGGCGCGGTCCCTGCGGCCCCTCCGGAAGATCGCGCAGGCCACGGTGGCGACCGAGCCGAGGACCGCCCAGCCGGCCAGGACGAGGAAGGAGCCGAGCGCGTCGTTGCCCCGGAAGTACGCGATCGAGCGCGCGGCGTACGTACCCGCGCCCGGCGGCAGGGCGGGCCCGATCGCCTTCCAGAACGGCGGCAGCAGCGGGTACGGGTAGGCACCGCCCGCGCTCGGGTTGCCGAAGACGACCACCACCAGGATCGCCAGGCCGATGCCGACCACGCCCGCCAGGCCCTGGAAGGCCAGGGTGATCGCGCCGACCGCGAAGACGACCAGGGTGCCGAGCCCCCACAGGGCCATGACGCTGCCGGGGAGCGCGCCCAGGAGCGGCCCCGCGATCACCGTGCCGAGGAGCCCGGCGACGATCGCGTACGCGAGCAGCGCGCCGAGCCGGATGACGGCGCGGTGGGAGTTGGCGGGCCGGGCGCCGGCGCTGACCGCGAGGATCGCGGCGCACAGGTACCCGCCGACGCACCAGCCGGCCACCAGGTAGAACGCGCTCAGGGCGCGGGCGTCGCCCTCGGCCGCCGGGACCACGTCCGTGACGCGCAGGTCGCGCCCCTGCGACTGCTCGGCCCGGGCGACGATCTCGGTGAGGGCCTGGGAGAGCGAGGCCCCGCCGCCGCTCGCGACGAGCAGCCGGTCGGTGGTGCCGGCGGGGTCGATGATCAGCGCGCCGTCCACCTCGCGGTCCCTGACCTGCGCGAGCGCCGCCGCCTCGTCGGTGACGGCGTGGGCGTCGAGGGGCTTGCCGGGGAGCGCGTCGAGCTGCTCGACGGACCGCGCGGTGACGGGTGCGGCCGGGGCGGTCACGGCGAGGGGGATCTCGCTCGGCTCGGGGTCGTGGAAGGCGCCGATGTAGGAGGCGACGAAGGCGAGCTGGAGCGCCAGCACTCCGAGGACCAGCAGGGCGGCCCGCGTGGTGACGGCGTCCTTGACCTCGGCGAGGAATCCGGCGGGCGGGGCGTCGGTGGGCTGCGTCATGCCTCACACGCTCGGCGTACCCCGCCCCCACCGCAGCAGGAACGGTCCGAACGGATGACACCCCCCGTCCCCGGCCACTCGAACTGGTGTTTCGCACGGGTATTCGAATTGCTCTATGGTGGAGACGGGACCGAAGAAGAGCGGGGGTCGAGCGAAGCAGGAGGCCGCGGGTGCCTGGTTTTACGCATCTGCACACCGTTTCGGGGTTCTCCATGCGCTACGGAGGCTCCCACCCCGAACGCCTGGCGGAGCGCGCCGCCGACCGCGGCATGGACGCCCTCGCCCTGACCGACCGGGACACCCTCGCAGGCGCCGTGCGCTTCGCGAAGGCGTGCGGGGCGGCCGGCATCCGCCCCCTGTTCGGCGTCGACCTGGCCGTGTCGCCCGCCCCGTCCCCCCGGACGGGATCCCGGGGTCCGGAGCCCTCCCACCGCCGCCGGACCCCCGTCAAAGGCGGGGCCTTCATCGACGAATCCGCCCCCCGCGCCGTGTTCCTGGCCCGCGACGGGGCGACCGGCTGGGCCGAACTCTGCCGGATGGTCACCGCCGCCCACGCGGACCCGGCCCCCGGCGCGGGCCCCGGCACCGGCACCGGCGCGACACCCGGCTCCGGCTCCGGCGCCCGCCCGCAACCCGTACTCCCCTGGGAGGCCCTGCGCGGCACCGGCGTGTCCGTACTGCTCGGCCCCGGCTCCGAGGTCGGCCGGGCACTCGCCGCCGGCCGCCCCGACCGCGCGGCGCGGCTGCTCGCGCCCTGGCGGGAGATCTACGGCGACGCCCTGCGCCTGGAGGCCGTCCACCACGGCCGCCCCGGCACCGGTCCCGGCTCGCTGCGCCTGGCCGCCCGCACCGTCGGCTTCGCCGCCGAGCAGGGTGTCCCGGCCGTGCTGACCAACGCCGTCCGGTACGCCGACCCCGGCCAGGGCCCGGTCGCCGACATCCTCGACGCGGCCCGCCGCCTCGTCCCCGTCGACCCCCGCCGCCCCCTCGACGGCGGCGAGCGCTGGCTCAAGGACCCCGCCGCCATGGCCGCGGCCGCCGACCGGATCGCCCAGGCCGCCGGCCTGCGCCCCGCCGACGCGCGCGGGCTCCTCGCGGAGACCCGCCGTAGCGCCGAAGCCTGCGCGGTCGACCCCGAGGACGACCTCGGCATCGGCTCCGTCCGCTTCCCCGAGGCCCACCTCGTCGGCGCGGCCCACCGCACCGCCCAGCGGGTACTGGCCTCCCGCGCCTCCGCCGGCATGGTGCTGCGCGGCTACGCCGACGAGCGCGCGTACTGGGAGCGCATGCACGAGGAGCTCGACGTCATCGCCTACCACGGCTTCGCCTCGTACTTCCTGACGGTCGCCCAAGTCGTGGACGACGTAAGGGCGATGGGGATCAGGGTGGCCGCCCGTGGCTCCGGCGCCGGCTCGCTCGTCAACCACCTCCTCGGCATCGCGCACGCCGACCCCGTCGCCAACGGACTGCTGATGGAGCGCTTCCTGTCCAAGCGCCGCCACGTCCTGCCCGACATCGACATCGACGTGGAGTCCGCCCGCCGACTGGAGGTCTACCGGCGGATCATCGACCGCTTCGGCACCGAGCGCGTCGCCACCGTCTCCATGCCCGAGACCTACCGCGTCCGGCACGCCATCCGCGACGTGGGCGCCGCCCTGTCCATGGCCCCGGCCGAGACCGACCGGCTCGCCAAGGCCTTCCCGCACATCCGGGCCCGCGACGCCCGCGCCGCGCTCGCCGAACTCCCCGAACTGCGCGACGTGCGCGGGGAGGAACACGGGCGGCTGTGGGAGCTCGTCGAGGCGCTGGACGCGCTGCCGCGCGGGATCGCCATGCACCCGTGCGGGGTGCTGCTCTCCGACGCCTCGCTGCTCGCCCGCACCCCCGTGGTGCCCAGCAGCGGCGAGGGGTTCCCCATGTCCCAGTTCGACAAGGACGACGTGGAGGACCTCGGGCTGCTCAAGCTCGACGTGCTGGGCGTACGGATGCAGTCCGCGATGGCCCACGCGGTCGCCGAACTCCGGCGCGCCACGGGGGAGGAGCTCGACCTCGACGACCCGGCGCAGGTCCCCCCGGGCGACGGGGCGACGTACGAACTGATCCGCTCCGCCGAGACGCTGGGCTGCTTCCAGATCGAGTCCCCGGGCCAGCGCGACCTGGTGGGGCGGCTCCAGCCGGCCACCTTCCACGACCTGGTCGTCGACATCTCGCTGTTCCGGCCGGGCCCGGTCGCCGCCGACATGGTGCGGCCCTTCATCGAGGCCCGGCACGGGCGGGCTCCGGTCCGCTTCCCGCACGAGGACCTGGAGCAGGCGCTGCGCGAGACGTACGGGGTGGTGGTCTTCCACGAGCAGATCATCGAGATCGTGCACGTCATGACCGGCTGCGGCCGGGACGAGGCGGACCGGGTGCGGCGCGGGCTGTCCGATCCGCAGTCGCAGGGGCGGATCAAGGTCTGGTTCGCGGCGACGGCGGGCCGGCGCGGCTACTCGCCCGAGGTGATCGGCCGTACCTGGGAGATCGTCGAGGCCTTCGGCTCGTACGGGTTCTGCAAGGCGCACGCGGTGGCCTTCGCCGTGCCCACGTACCAGTCGGCCTGGCTGAAGGCCCACCACCCGGCGGCCTTCTACGCCGGGCTGCTCACCCACGACCCGGGCATGTACCCCAAGCGGCTGCTGCTGGCGGACGCGCGTCGGCGGGGCGTGCCGGTGCTGCCGCTGGACGTGAACCGGTCGGCGGTCGCCCACCGTATCGAACTGGTGTCCGATGTTCCCCCGCTGTGGGGGCTGCGGCTCGCCCTGGCCGACGTCCACGGGATCAGCGAGGCGGAGGCGGGCCGGATCGAGTCCGGGCAGCCGTACGCCTCGCTGCGCGACTTCTGGGACCGGGCGCACCCGGGTCGCCCGGTGGCCGAACGGCTCGCGCAGGTAGGCGCGTTGGACGCCTTCGGCGCCAACCGGCGCGACCTGCTGCTCCACTTGTCCGAACTGCACGGCGCCCAGCGGGCGGCGGGCACTCGGGGGGCCGGTCAACTCCCGTTGGGCGGTGGGAAGTCCACGGCCGCCGTCGGGCTGCCCGACCTGACCGACGCCGAGCGGCTCAGCGCCGAGCTGGGCGTCCTCGGCATGGACGCCTCGCGACACCTGATGGGCGAGCACCACGCCTTCCTGGCCGAGCTGGGCGTGATCCCGGCGCGGCGGCTGCGGGAGACCGCGCACGGGCAGACGGTCCTGGTCGCGGGCGCCAAGGCGGCCACCCAGACCCCGCCGATCCGGTCCGGGCGGCGGGTCATCTTCACGACCTTGGACGACGGGACCGGGCTGGTCGACCTGGCCTTCTTCGACGACAGCCACGAGGCGTGCGCGCACACCGTGTTCCACTCCTTCCTGCTGCTGGTACGGGGCGTGGTGCAGCGGCGTGGCCCGCAGAGCCTGAGCGTGGTCGGCGCGGCGGCCTGGAACCTGGCGGAGCTGGTGGAACTGCGGGCGGCGGGCGGGGTGGACGCGGTCGCGGCCCGGCTGTCGGAGCCGATGGGTGGGGGCGGTGCAGGGGGCGGTGCCGGTGCAGGTTCCGGGGGCGGTGACGGGGCTGGGGCCGGGGACGGGACCGGTGGCGGGGCCGCGGAGGGAACCGGAGACCGGGGCCGCCGGATCCACCTGCCGACCGGGTACGAGATGAACCCGTGGGCCGACCTCCAGCCCCCCGGCAACGGCGCCGCGACCGGCCGCAAGCTGTGGCACTCCAGCCCGGGGAGCGCGGGATGACCGGCGCGGTCCTGCACGTCCGGTGCGCCCCGGTCCTGCCCGAGGAGGGCTACCGCGCGGTGCTGGAGCTGCTGCGGGAGTTCTCCCCGCTGGTCCAGGCCCTCCCGCCGCGCGCCGCCCTCGTCCAGGTCCGGGGTGCCCAGCGGTACTTCGGGGTGGACGCCGAACGCATCGCGGAGGTGGTCCGGCTGCGCGCGGTGGCCCGGCTGGGCGCGGACGTCCGCATCGGCGTCGCCGGCACCTGGGCGGTCGCCGCCATGGCCTCAGCCCGGATCCCGGGCCCCGGCGGCATCCTGGCCGTGCCCGGGGAGCGGGTGGCGGAGTTCCTCGGACCGCTGCCGGTGGAGGCGCTGCACGGGCTCGGCTCCCGCCAGGCCGAGGCGCTGCGCCGGTACGGGCTGCACACCGTCGGGGCGCTGACCGAGGTCCCGCCCGGGGTCGTCGAGCGGATCCTGGGCCGGCGCGCCGGGCGGGTGGTCGCGGAGCGCGCCCGGGGCATCGACCCGCGCCCGGTCACCCCGAGGGACCTGCCCCCGTCGGTGGCGGTCCGGAGCCGGTTCGCCCGGGAGGAGCTGGACGGCCCGCACGCCCGGGCCGAGCTGCTCGGTCTGGTGGTCCGGCTGGGTGCGACCCTGCGCGGCCGCCGCCAGGCCGCCCGGGCCCTGACCCTGACCCTGCGGTTCGCGGGCGGTACCCGCTGGGAGAAGACCCGGCGCCTGCCCGAGGCGTCCGCGCACGACGAGGACCTGCGGATCCTGGCGTACCGCCTGATGGACGCGGCCGGACTGCAACGGGCCCGGCTGACCGGCATGGTGCTCCGCGCGGAGGACCTGACCGGCGCCGACCGGGCGGCGCGGCAGCTCACGCTGGACCCGGTCCGCGAATCCCGCCTGACGGTGGAGGCGGCCATCGACCGGGCCAACGCCCGCTTCGGCCCGGGCACGGTCCGCCCGGCCGCCACGTTCCGCCCGGCCGCCGCGTTCCGCAGGGCGGCGTAGTGGCGCAGGGGGCGAAGTAGCGCAGGGACGGGCCGCGACACACATTTTTTACTGACGCGTAACTTCCAAGTCTTGCTACCCGCCCGTAATTTAGCGACAGCAGCACCCCTTGTGATCCGGATCACGGGCTGAACCCCCACGCATGTCCCTGACCGCAAGGAGAACAATCGATGCTGCCCTGGCGACGCCTGCTCCGCCCGCTGGCCGTCCTCTCCCTCGCCGCCGCGCTCGTCGTCCCCACCGGCGCCGCGCATGCCGCCTCCGCCCCGAGCAGCGGCTGGAACAACTGGTCCTGCAAACCGTCAGCAGCCCATCCCCGCCCCGTCGTCCTCGTGCACGGCACCTTCGGGAACTCGGTCGACAACTGGCTCGGCTTCGCGCCGTACCTCGTCCACCGCGGGTACTGCGTCTACTCCCTCGACTACGGACAACTGCCGGGCGTGCCCTTCTTCAACGGGCTCGGTCCCATCGACAAGTCGGCCGGCCAGCTCGACGTCTTCGTCGACAAGGTGCTCGCCTCCACCGGAGCCGCCAAGACCGACATCGTCGGGCACTCCCAGGGCGGCATGATGCCGAACTACTACCTCAAGTTCCTCGGCGGCGCCCCCAAGGTCAACGCCCTGGTCGGGCTCGCCCCCGACAACCACGGCACCACCCTGAGCGGACTCACCCAGCTGCTCCCGTACTTCCCCGGCGCCGAGGACCTGATCAGCGCGGCGACCCCGGGCCTGGCCGACCAGATCGCCGGATCCGCCTTCGTCACGAAGCTGAACGCGGGCGGCGACACCGTCCCCGGCGTGAAGTACACGGTCATCGCGACCAAGTACGACGAGGTGGTCACCCCGTACCGGAGCGCGTTCCTGAGCGGGTCGAACGTACGCAATGTGGTCCTCCAGGACCTGTGCGCCCTGGACTTCTCCGAACACGTGACCATCGGCCTGACCGACCGGATCGCGTGGCACGAGGTGCTCAACGCCCTCGACCCGGCCAACGCCGAACGGACCACCTGCGCGTCGGTCTTCAGCTGACGACGACGCGCAGGGGCCCGTCCGCCCTACGGGGCCGCGGGGCTACGGACGACGGCCCGTCGTCGTCGCACGGCGACGGGCCAGCCCGAACAGCACGGCCGCGCCGACGGCCAGGGCCGTGGCCCCGGCGATCGCGATCACCGGCGTGGCACTGCTGCCGCCGGTCTCGGCGAGGTCACCGGACTGGGCCTGGACCGCGGCCCCGGACCGCGACGCCTCCGGCTCCGCCTCCGCCTCCGTCTCCTTCACCGGGGCGACCGGGGAGGGCGCCGACTCCCCGTTCGTCTTCGGGTCGTTGTCGCCGTGCCCGTTGTGCTCCACGGACGACTTGCCCTCCCCGGCGGCTATCTGCTGATCGGTCGGCGCCTTGGCGGTCGGCGCGGCGGGAGCCGCCGCACTCGCCGTCACACTGGGCTTGGCACTCGGCACGCCGGCCCCACCGCTGCCGCTCCCACCGCTGTCCTTCCCGAACACCACGTCGGAGCAGGTGTAGAACGCCTCGGGACTGTCGGAGCGCTGCCAGATGCTGTAGATGAGGTGCCGGCCGGTCTTGTTGGGCACGGTCCCCTTGAAGACGTAGTCCCCGTTCTGCATCCCCGGGTCGGTGACCTTGGCGAACGGCGCCGGCTCCAGGTCCGACCACTTCAGCGGCTTGGCCGGGTCGTAGCCGTCCTTCGTGACGTACAGCTCGAACGAGCCCTTGTGCGGGGCGGTGCCCTTGTAGCGGAAGGTGTGCTCCCCGGCCTTCATCGGGCTCGACGGCCAGTCGGCGCGGGCCAGGTCCAGACCCCGGTACTTGTCGTTGCCGGCGGAACACAGCTTCCCGTCAGGGATCAACGCCTGGTGCTTCCCGGCCGCGTTGGCGATGTTGACCGCGTTCCAGTCGTAGAACGCCTGCGCCCCGCTCGCCTTGACGGCCTCCTTGCAGGCGGCCGACTTGGGGGCCTCCGGCCCCTCCGCGTAGCACGCCGCGACCCGGCTGACCGGGTCCGTCATCGACCCGTGCGCGACCGCAGGCGCGGTGGCGTACGCGGCCACCGCGAGCGGGGCGAGACCAACGGCGGCGAGTCGGGTGACGGTACGGCGTGCGGGCATGGGTGGATCTCCTCACAGACGGAATCGGACTGCGCGACGCCACCCCCACGGGGTCCCGACGCCACCGCCAGCCCTCCCTGGCCCGGCCAAACTAACGGCCCCCCACCCCCTCCCAGCCGCCTTCCCGCCCCCCGCCCCGATCCTTAGGCTCCGCTTAAGGCAGGGAAAAGAGCGCCCTCAGGAACGAACCCCCAACCGCACTGCGGCCAACGGTCGTGGCTCTCTCCGTCTTCCTCGTCGGGCGCCTGTTGGTGGCCCGTCAGGCGAGGAGGGCCAGGAGGCCGGCGGGGGAGTGGGCCTGGTGGTCGAGGGTGTTGAGGGCGTTCAGGGCCTCGGCGGCGGCCGGCGGGTCGGTGGTGGGGAGGGGGCTCGCGGCGAACTCGTCCTCGTCGAGGCGGAGTACGGTGGCGCCGTCCGCCGAGACCCAGAGGTCGAGGTCCAGGTCCTCCACCAGGACTGCGTCTTCGGTGACGGTGGCCGGGCGGGTGACGTCGCAGTACCAGCCCTTGAGGGCGCCCTCGGAGGTGCGGACCTCCTTGATCGCGTACCAGCGGGTGCGCCAGAAGTGCTCGGTGAACACGTCTCCCGGCTCGAAGCGTACGAAGCCGAAGTCCCGTACGGTGTCCGCGGCCCAGGGCGCGCGGACGGTGATGCGGTCGCCGTCGTCGGCGATGAGGGCGGCCGGGTAGCGGATCTTGGTTCGGCCGGCCTTGGTGAGGGTGACGGTGAGGGTGGCGGTCATCGGGACGTGGACTCCAGGTTCTTCGTGTAGCGGGTTTCGGTGGCGCAGATCTCGTATCCGAAGCGGCGGTTGATGGCGAGCATCGGCTCGTTCCCGGCGTCGTTGCCTGTGAAGGCCTCCGTGTAGCCGGCCGCCAGGGCCCGGTGGAGGGAGTCCGTCTTGGCGAGTGAGGCCAGGCCGCGGCCCCGGTACGCGCGCAGGGTGCCGGTCATCGCCGAGCCGTAGCGGCCGGCGCCGTCGGTGCGGGCTGCGGTGAAGGCGGCGACGGCCCCGTCGACGAGGACGACCGTGGTCAGGTCCTTGTCGAGCGACGGGTCGTGCCAGACGGTGCGCAGCCAGTCCTCGTAGTCGTCCAGCTCCGCCGGTACGTCGCCGGGTTCGTCGGCGGTGGCCTCCGCGTCGGCCGCGTGGAGCGGGCGCGGATCGGCGGCGAAGTCGGAGGCGGTGCGCAGCTCGACCCCGGCGGGGAGCCCGGCCGGGTACGGGGGCAGCGGGCGCGCGGTCAGGTCCAGGCGCAGGAAGTGCGCGGAGCGGCTGGGGCGGTAGCCGTGCCGCTCGGCGAAGGCGCGGTGGCCGGGCTCGTCCAGCACCCAGGCGTACGCGTGCGCCGAGCCCTCGGCGGCCAGGTGCTCCTCGGCCGCGCGCAGCAGGGCCGTCCCGGTGCCGAGCCCGCGGTGCGCGGGGTCCACGTAGGCGTTGACGTACGCGAGGCCCGGCGTGGGGCTCTCGTACGCGAGACCGACCTCGGCGGTGCCGATGGCCAGGCCGTCCCCGTTCTCGGCGATGAGGAGCCGGCGGCGCCCGGCGGGGTTCGCGGAGGCGGCCTCGAAGGCCACCCGGGCGGCGGTCGTGATCAGGAACGGGAGGGCGGCGCGGCGTACTCGGACGACGGACTCGGCGTCCCCGGGGTGGCCGGGGCGGAGGTCGCGGATCGTTGCGGTCATGGAGCCGACCGTAGATCGCGGGCGCCGCGGGCGCCTGCGAATTTCGCGGGGGATGGGGGAGAATCGGCGCGTGACCTCGACGAACCTGAACATCCGGATCGACGCCTCGGCAGGCGCCGCCGCCCCGTACGAGCAGCTGCGCGCGCAGATCGCGGACGAGGCGCGGGCGGGGCGGCTGCCGGTGGGGTACAAGCTCCCGACGGTGCGGGGGCTGGCGGAGGAGCTGGGGCTGGCGGCGAACACGGTCGCCAAGGCGTACCGGGCGCTGGAGGGCGACGGGGTGATCGAGACGCGCGGCCGCAACGGGACCTTCGTCGCGGCCGCCGGGGATTCGGCGGCGCGGGAGGCGGCCGCCGCGGCGCAGGCGTACGCGGAGCGGGTGCGGCGGCTGGGGCTCACCTTCGACGAGGCCACGGCCGCCGCCCTCGACGGCTTGCGGGCGCGGTACGGAAAGTAGGCCGGTCAGGCCGGTCAGCCCGGTCAGCCCGGTCACCGGTCCGGCCGGTCACCGGTCCGGCCGGTCCGGGCCTGATCCCGGGCGTCGCCCCGCGTCGGCCCCCACGTCAGCCCTTGTACGGCCGGAGTTCCGCCCTGAGGTGGTGCGTCATCGGCACGCCCATCGCCGCCATGTCCTGGACGATCGTCAGCTCCCCGTCGCGGACGGTGTAGCGGCGCCGCATGGCGTTGACCTCCTTGGCCCGGGGCGTGCGCGCCACGTTGTCCGTCGCGATCTCGATCTCCGTGCCGGACACTTGGCCGACGTACGTCTCCACGATGCCGGTGGGGTGGGCGAGGGTGACCTCCACGGAGGCGTCGGGCATGATCCGCCACCACCCCGACTCCCGCCCCGACGGCCGCAGCGCGGTGCCCGACTCGTCGATCAGCCAGGCGCGCGACTCGTAGCGCAGGAACGGCCGGCCGTCATGGCTGAAGGTGATCTCCTGCTCGTACCGGAATCCCTGCTCCAGGGTCGGGTACTCGCCGCGCCCGCGGCCGTGCCAGCGGCCCAGCAGGGGCAGCACCGGCCGGAGTTGCGGGTGCGGTTCGGGTCCCTCGCCGAGGACGTGGCTGTCGGGGTACGGGTTCTCCTGCGCCGGCTCGGGCACGGTGCGCTCTCCTGTTCGGTGTGTCCCCCGGCCGGGTGGTGGTGGAAGCGGCCGACGGGGCGGGACCTTCGGCCCCGGCCCATTGTCGTCGGCGCACGCCACCTAACCCGCGCGCCACCAGAACCCGCACGCCACCGGCCTCCGCACGCTCTGCTACAGGTACAGCCCCGCCTCGCTGGACTGTCCCTGCGGCGGCAGCAGGGCCGCAGGCCCCGTACCGCGCCGCAGCGCGAAGAGTTCGGCCAGCGTGGCGCCTTCGCGGGGGACCCCCTCGTCGGTGCCCAGCCAGTCCACCGCCTCGCGGTGGGTCAGCCTGCCCACCTCGATGCGGGCCAGGCAGCGGCCCGGCCGGACCACAGCCGGGTGCAGGCGCTCCAGGTCCTCGTTGGTCGTGACCCCGACCAGGACGTTGCGGCCCTGCCCCAGCAGTCCGTCCGTCAGGTTGAGCAGCCGGGACAGCGCCTGCCCGGCCGTGTGCCGGGCCTCGCCGCGGATCAGCTCGTCGCAGTCCTCCAGCAGCAGCAGCCGCCAGCGCCCCTTGGACGTGCCCTCGTCCTCGCCGATCGCGATGTCCATCAGGTAGCCGACGTCGTTGAACAGCCGCTCCGGGTCCAGTACGCAGTCCACCTGGCACCAGTCCCGCCACGACCGGGCCAGCGTGCGCAGCGCGGAGGTCTTCCCCGTCCCCGGCGGCCCGTGCAGCAACAGCAGCCGGCCCGCGATGTCGTCCGGGGTGACCTTCATCAGCCGGTCCATCGCCCCGGCCACCGGCGCGGTGTAGTTGGGCCGCACCTCCGCCCAGGTCCCGGCGGCGATCTGGCGGGTCGTCCGGTACGGGCCGCGGCGCGGGGAGACGTACCAGAACCCCATCGTGACGTTGTCCGGCTGCGGTTCGGGCTCGTCCTGCGCCCCCTGCGTCGCCTGGTCGAGGACGCCGGAGGCGAGTTCGTCGCTGACCGCCGTCACCGTGACGTCGGCCCCGCGGCTCCAGCGCGAGACCAGCATGGTCCAGCCCTCGCCCTGGGCGAGCGTGGCGCTGCGGTCGCTGTCGCGGGCGGAGCGCAGCACGGTGGCCTCGGGCGGCAGCAGGGTCGCTTCCGGTTTCACCCGCTCGATCGTCACGCTGTGCGAGTACGGCTGCTCGCCTGACGCGAACCGGCCGAGGAACAGCGCGTCGACGACGTCCGCCGGTGAATCGCTGTCGTCGACGTTGAGCCGGATCGGCAGCGCGTGGTGCGGGTCGTCCGCGGTGGCTGACATGGCGCCCATGATCCGGCACGAAGTGCCGTCCCGCACCCGTGTTTCGCCGGATCGGGTGGCCGGGTTCCCTCTTGAAACACCGTCGGGGTGAAGATTCGGGCCACAACTCTGCCCCGAAAATTCTTGGCATGAACACTTCCAGCCAAGCGCGGCTGCTTGTACCACGGACTCAGGAGTAACCCCCACAAGGAGCCGCACACATGAGCTTGAAGATGCCGCGCCTCGCTGCCCTGACCTCCTCCCTGTTACTCGCCGCCTCCGCCGCCCTGTTCGGCGCGGGCCAGGCCTCGGCCGCCCAGGCCGATTTCGGCTACGTCGCCCTCGGCGACTCCTACTCCTCCGGCGTCGGCGCCGGCAACTACGACAGCGGGAGCGGCGACTGCAAGCGCACCAGCCGCGCGTACCCGGCCTTGTGGGCCGCCGCGCACTCCCCGCAGAGCTTCGCCTTCACCGCCTGCTCGGGCGCCCGTACGGGTGATGTGCTGGCCGGCCAGCTCGGCCCGCTGAACTCCGGCACCGACCTCGTCAGCATCACCATCGGCGGCAACGACGCCGGATTCTCGGACGTGATGACGACGTGCGTCCTCCAGTCCGAATCCACCTGCGTGAGCCGCGTCAACCAGGCCAAGGCCTACGTGGACTCCACCCTCCCCGGCAAGCTCGACCAGGTCTACAACGCCATCGACAGCCGCTCGCCGAACGCGAGGGTCGTCGTCCTCGGCTATCCCCGGTTCTACAAGCTGAACGGCACCTGCGTCGCCGGCCTCTCCGAGGGCGAGCGCTCCGCCATCAACGGCGCCGCCGACTACCTCAACGCCGCCATCGCCAAGCGCGCCGCCGACCACGGCTTCACCTTCGCCTCGGTCGCCGGCGCCTTCACAGGCCACGAGATCTGCTCCGGCAGCGCGTGGCTGCACAGCGTCAACTGGCTCAACATCGGGGAGTCGTACCACCCCACCGCCGCCGGGCAGTCCGGCGGATACCTGCCGGTGTTCACCAACGCCGCCTGACCGGCCCCCGGGCCCCCGAACCCCGGGCCCCGGATCAGGCCTACGGGCTGACCGCCGGGCTCGCCGTCCCGCCACCGGCACCGCCGTCGTCACCGTCGCCCTCGCCGTCACCGCTCGCGCTCGGCGACGGTGAACCGGTCGCGCCGGGGGAGGAGGCCCCGCTCGTCGGGGTCTCCTCCTCGCACGTCACGGAGAACTCCAGCCAGTCCGAGGCCGCCTGCGCGGGCGACCGCACCTCCAGCCGGACCGCGTCCTCGAAGGTGCCGTCCGCGTGGTGGGTCAGCTCGGTGTGCTCCAGCTGCCGGCTCCTGGACCCGCCCTCCTCGAAGGTAACGGACTGCCAGCCCGGCCCGGACGTGACCCCGCCGCGCGCCGCCCAGCGGTACTCCACCTCGGCCGGGACCCGGCTGACCTCGACGGTCGCGGTGAACGCGGGTGCCTGCGAGGCGGGCGGCGGGCAGGAGCCGCGGTAGCCGTCCCGCACGGTCCGCGCGTGCACCGTGACCTGCTGCGCGGCCTCGCTCGGGGACTCGGACCCCGACGGCGACTCGGACGGGGTCGGCGACGGGGACTCCGAGGCGGACTGCGAGCTGCTGGTCTCGTCCGTCGGGCTGACGCTCCCGCCGTCCCCGCTCCCGCGGTCCTTCAGCAGCAGCCACCCCAGCAACGCCAGTACCAGCAGCAGCACCACGATCCCGACGGTCAGCAGCGCCCCGGCCCGCCCCTGGCCCTGCGGCGGCCCCGCCGCGGGCGGCGGCAGCGGCGCGGTCGCCGGGGTCGGCACCTGCTCGGTCGGCCCGCCGTACGCCGGACCGCGCGGTGTCCCGTACGGGTCCGCGTCCTGCCGGTGCCGGGCGACGGCGGTCGGCGAGTCCGGCCCCGACACCGCACCGCCCACGGTCCGTACGTCCCCGCCCGCGCCGATGATCCGCAGCATCCGGGCCGCCTCCGGCGCGGGCAGCCGCTCGGCGGGGTCCTTGCGCAGCAGCCCCTCCAGCACGGGCTCCAGCGGCCCGGCCCGGCGCGGCGGCGGGAGTTCCTCGTCGACCACCGCGCGCAGCGTGGCCAGCGGGGTGTCCTGCCGGAACGGGGACGTCCCCTCGACGGCCTGGTACAGCATCACCCCGAGCGACCACAGGTCCGACTCGGGTCCCGGGTCGCGCCCCAACGCCCGCTCCGGCGCCAGGAATTCGGGGGAACCGATCACCTCGCCGGTCATGGTGATCGCCGAGGAGCCCTCCAGGCTCGCGATCCCGAAGTCGCTCAGCACGACCCGGCCGTCATTGGCGATCAGCACGTTGGCGGGCTTGACGTCCCGGTGCAGCACCCCCGCCTCGTGCGCCGAGCGGAGCGCGGCCAGCACCTGCTCCCCGTAGTGCGCGGCGCGCTGCGGGGTGAGCGGCCCCTCCGCCTCCAGTACGTCGGCCAGCGAGAGCCCGCGCACCAGCTCCATCACGATCCAGGGCCGGCCGTCCTCGGTCGCCACGTCGTAGACGGTGACGACCCCGCGGTGCGAGACGCGCGCGGCCGCCCAGGCCTCGCGTTCCAGCCGCCGGTACATCCGGGCCACCTCGGCCTGATCCAGCCCGGCCGGGGCCCGTACCTCCTTGACGGCCACCTCGCGGCCCAGGACCTCGTCCCGGGCCCGCCACACGATGCCCATGCCGCCGCGGCCCAGCGGGCCCAGCAACCGGTACCGGCCGGCGATGACACGCCCGCCGCCACCCATGTCTTCCGTCACGCGAGACCCCCATGTGTGCCACCGGGCGATCACTCCAAGTTAGCGCAGAGCGGGCTTTTCGGCCCCTCTGACGGCGCGGTTCGCCGCAACCGTCCCCACAGGACCCGATTTGTGCGGAGAGTGACGGTCGACTCCGCTGAGTAATCGTCAACGCCCGTATAAGCAGGGGTAATTCACACGCCCGGGATACCCGAGCACGACGCGATGGCGATAGGGTTACCCTGCCCGGGCCGGGTGCCCTCGTACGGGTGGGGAGAGACATGGAACAGATAGCAATGCGCAGCAGGCCGCCTCGCGTGCCTGCCATCACCTGCGGCAGCAGCGCGACCAGCTCGCGCCTCGACCGCCACCTCGCCGTGCTGGGCGGCCCCGCCGTCCCGCACCACGAGACGGCCGAGGCGACCCTGCTGATGCGCGAGCTCACCTCCCGCGACCACACGCACGTGCTGCGGAGCCGGAGCGCGCGCGTCGCGCTCTTCGCGCCGCTGCGCCGGCTGCGGCGCACGCTCTTCGGCAGCCGCCGCTCGTAACTGTCCCCGCAGCGCGGTCGATTGGCCGGCCGCGCACGCACCCGGCCCCTCGTCCGCACAGCCTGGGGTATCCCCGGCCTCAGGCGATCACACCGTCCCGGCGCAGTGTCGTGATCTGCGCGCCCGTCATCCCCAGGGCGCGCAGCAGGGCCTCGGTGTGTTCACCGAGGGCGGGCACCGCGCCCATCGGCGGTTCCGCGCCCCCCGGCAGCCCGATCGGTGGCAGCAGCGCCCGCAGCGGCCCGGCCGGTGAACCCACCTCCCGCCAGCGGTCCCGCGCCGCCAGCTGCGGATGCTCCGCCAGCCGGGCCACCGAATTCAGCCGCGCGCAGGCGATCCCCGCCGCCTCCAGCCGCGCGACCGCCTCCTCCGCGTCCAGCCGGCCCAGCGCCTCGGCCACCACGGCGTCCGTCTTCTCCCGGCCCCGAGTGCGCGCCGCGTTCGTCGCGTACGCCGGATCCAGCGCCAACTCGGGCCGCTCCAGCACCTGTTTGGCCAGCCGTCGCCACTCCCGGTCGTTCTGTACGGACAGCAGCACCCGGTCCCCGTCCGCCGTCGGGTAGGCGTCGTAGGGAGCGATCACCGCGTGCGCGAGACCCGTCCGTACGGGCTGCTCCCCGCCGTGCATCGTGTGGTGCAGCGGATGTCCCATCCACTCGGCGAGCGCGTCCAGCATCGACACCTCCACGCGACCGCCGCGCCCGGTGATCCCGCGGCGCAGCAGGGCGGCGAGCACCCCCGAGAAGGCGTACATGGCGGCCGCGATGTCGGCGGCCGGGATCCCCGCCTTGACGGGCTGCTCCGGGGTGCCGGTCACCGAGACCAGGCCCGCCTCGCACTGCACGAGCATGTCGTAGGCGCGCTTGTGGGCGTACGGGCCCTCGGCGCCGTAGCCGGAGATGTCGACGGCGATCAGCCTGGGGTAACGCGCGCACAGCGCCGCCGAGTCCAGTCCGAGGCGGGCGGCGGCTCCCTGGGCGAGGTTCTGCACGAACACGTCGGCGCCGTCGAGCAGCCCGTGCAGGACCTCCAGGCCGCGCGGGTCCTTGAGGTCGAGGGCGATCGACTCCTTGCCGCGGTTGCACCACACGAAGTGCGAGGCGAGGCCGTGCGCGGTGGTGTCGTAGGCGCGCGCGAAGTCGCCGCCGTCGGGGCGCTCGACCTTGACCACCCGGGCCCCGAGGTCGGCGAGCTGGCGGGTGGCGAAGGGGGCCGAGACGGCCTGTTCGACGGCGACGACGGTGACACCGTCGAGGGGCAGCGGCTCCGCGGCACGCGTGTCAGGGATCATGACAGCCTGCCTACAGGCTCGGACCCCGGCCTGTCACCACGCACGGTGTCCGAATCCGCCACGGTGCCCGAATCCGCCACGGCGGCGGGGCGGCCCTCAATCCCGGCCGCGCGCGAACCTGCGCATGGCCAGCGGTGCGAAGACGAGCAGCAGCGCCAGCGACCAGGCGACCGACCCGGCCACCGGATGGGCGGCCGGCCAGGCGGCGCCCGCCGCCGCCTCGGCGCCCGCGTTGCCGCACAGCTCCCGTACGGCCGTGGCGACCGCGCTGATCGGGTTCCACTCGGCGACCGTGCGCAGCCACGACGGCATTCCCGCCGTCGGCAGGTACGCGCTGGACAGCAGCGGCAGCACGAAGGTGGCGCTGCCCAGCTGCCCGGCCGCCTCCTCGCTCGCGCTGACCAGGCCGAGGTACGTGCCGACCCAGGCCATCGCGAACCGGAACAGCAGCAGCACGCCGAAGGCGCCGAGCGCGCCCGCCCACCCGTTCTCGACGCGCCAGCCCATGGCGAGGCCCACCAGCATCAGCGGAACCGTTCCGGCCGCCGTGGTCAGCAGATCGGCAGCGGTCTGCCCGAGCGGCACGGCGCCGCGGCTCATCGGCAGCGTCCGGAAGCGGTCCATCACCCCGCGGTGGGCGTCCTGCGCGGCGGTGAACATGCCGGTCATCAGCCCGCCCGCGGCCGTCGCGGCGAGCAGCCCCGGCACCAGGAACTCCCGGTACTCCGCGCCCGGCATGGCGAGCGCGCTGCCGAAGACATAGCCGAAGAACAGCAGCATGGTGATCGGCATGGTCTGGGTGAGGAGCAGCAGCGCCGGAGCGTGCCGGGCCTTCTGCAGCTGGCGGGTCAGGACCGCGCCGCCGTCCGACAGCAGGGTGCTCATGCGGCGTACTCCTTCGCGTCGGTACGGGTGAGGCGCAGGAACACCTCGTCGAGGGTGGGCGGTCGCAGGCCGGCGTCGGTCACCGGGACCCCGGCGGCGTCGAGCGCGCGGACGATGCCGGGCAGGGTGAGCCCCGGGTCGGAGACGGTCACGCCGACCGTGAGCCGCTCCTCGTCGAGCGACGGCCGGCCGCCGGTGAGCCGGTCGAGCACGGCGGCCGCGCGGGTGAGGGCATCGGCGGCGGGAACCGTGACCTCGGCGTGGGAGCCGATCCGGGCCTTGAGGTCGGCCGGGGTGCCGGTGGCGATCGCCCGGCCCCCGTCGATGACGACGATGTCCTCGGCGAGCCGGTCGGCCTCCTCCAGATACTGGGTCGTCAGCAGTACGGTCGTGCCCTCGTCGGCCAGCTCCCGTACCGCCGTCCAGATCTGCTCGCGGGCCGCCGGATCGAGGCCGGTGGTCGGCTCGTCGAGGAACAGCACCCGGGGGCGGGTGATCAGCCCGGCGGCCAGGTCCAGGCGCCGCCGCGTCCCGCCCGACCAGGTGGAGGCCATCCGCCCCGCGACCTCGCCCAGCCCGAAGCGCTCCAGGAGTTCGTCGGCGCGGGCGCGCCCGGCCCGCCCGCGCAGTCCGGCGAGGCGGGCGAACAGCCGCAGGTTCTCCCGGCCGGTCAGATCCCCGTCCACCGAGGCGTACTGGCCGGTGACCCCGATGGCCCGGCGGACGGCGGCCGGCTCGCGGGTGACGTCGTGGCCGGCCACGAGGGCGTGGCCGCCGGTGGGTCCGGTGAGCGTGGTGAAGATCCGTACGGCGGTGGTCTTGCCGGCGCCGTTCGGGCCGAGGAGACCGCAGACCGTGCCCTCCGGTACCGCCAGATCCAGCCCGCGCAGGGCGTGGACCTCCCCGTACTTCTTCTCCAGACCCTCACTAAGTACAGCGTACGTAGTTGTCATGTGTGGCACCCTACCCGACTCCGTACGGTGTACGTAACTAGGATGGTGGCGATGGACGAGGTGATGAGCGATGACACCCAGCGGCCGCCCCGCTGAACCCGAAGTGATCTGGGCCCGCCCGCAGCGCGCGGGCCGCGGCCCCCGGCCCGCGCACAGCCGTGAATCGATCGCGGCCGAGGCGGTGCGGATCGCCGACGCGGAGGGGATCGAGGCCGTCTCGATGCGCCGCGTGGCGGCCGGGATCGGGGCCGGGACGATGTCCCTGTACAACTACGTGCCGCGCAAGGAGGACCTGTACGAGCTGATGGTCGACGCCGTCAGCGGGGAGTACGAGCTCACCCCGCCCAGCGGCGACTGGCGGGCCGACCTGCTCGACCTCGCCCGCCGCACGCGCGAGCTGATGCACCGGCACCCCTGGCTGCCCCGGCTGCTCAGCCCCGTGTACGGATTCAGCCCCAACGCCCTGCGCTACCTGGAGCACTGCCTGGCCTGCCTGGTACCCCTCGGCGTCCCGGACGGCGAGAAGCTGGAGCTCGTCGCCGCCGTCAACGGCTCGGTCTCGACCTTCGTCGCCGCCGAACTGGCTCTGGCGGAGCGGACCCGGTCCCTGCCTTGGAGTGAGAGCGCCGAACACGGCGTACGGACGGCCTACCTGGGCTCGCGCCTGGCGACGGGGGAGTACCCGCTGCTCGCGGCCGCGCTCACCGGGGGAGACCCGGTAGCGGAGGCGGCGGCGGACATGGGTACGGTGTTCGACCGCTCGGTCTCCCGGCTGCTCGGGGCGTGGGAGCAGCCGGTGTAGGGGTCACAGCAGCGCGAACTGCCCGCCCGGGCCCTCCTCCTGGTGGTCCAGGACCGAGGCCGGCCGCCGGGCCCAGCGCGGCGCCGGCAGCACCCCGGCCGCGCGCAGCTCGGCGCCGGTCAGCGGCGGCCCGGCCTCGAACGCCGCCTGGAGCGGGGCCAGATCGGCCAGCAGCGCCAGCGTCGTGACCAGCGCCAGCAGTTCGGAGGTCCAGGCCTGCGGCCACTCGGCGGGGCCGAGCGCCTCCAGCCCGTCGGCATCGGGCGCGCGGTGGGCCTGCCGGGCGGCGAACCAGGCCTCCAGCACCCGCGTGCCGTTCGCCTCGTACTCCCAGGCGCCCGCCGGGACGGGGGAGACCGTCCCGCTCCCCAGGCTCAGCGTCTCGGTCTCCGGGTCGTACGCGAGCTCGCGCGGCCAGGCCGGCAGCGCGGAGCGGACGTAGGGCCTGCGGCCACCGGGCAGCCGGGGCGGCTCACCGCCGCGCACCCCGCGCAGCTGGACGGTGAGCAGCCGGTGTCCCAGCTCCAAGCCCGCCCGCCAGCGCTCGGGATCGGCCGCGAGCGGCACCTCGTACCCGCGCGGCCCGGGGCGGCCCGCGACGAGGATCCAGCACAGCACGTCCTCCGGGGTGACCCAGCCCCCGTACCGCTCGCCGAGCAGCGGCAGCAGGCCGGGCGCGAGATTCGGCTCGGCGCCGCCCGGGCGCCGGTGCAGGGGGCGGATCAGGCCGGGCCGGCCCGCCGGGAGGTGCGCGGTGACCAGCAGCTGCGGGGTCTCGACGACGAACAGCTGGTGCTCGTCCCGGACCCGCCACAGCTCGGGGCGGGCGAGGTCGATGAGCCGCTGGTCGGGAAGCAGCCACTGCTCGTCGAAGGGCTCGCGCAGGACCCGTACGGGATCGGGGAACGCGCCGGGCGCGTCCGCGAACCGGGTCGTGGAGCCGGCCCGCTGGCCGGGCAGCGCGGCGGCGCCCGCGGTGGGGGTACGGGTCCTCGTGGGGCGGAACAGCCGGTCCCGCTCGGGGGCTTCGGCGCCGGTCAGGGCCGTCCAGCGGGCCCGCAGCGTCGCCGGATCGGGCGCGGCGACCCAGTCCCGGCCCAGCCGCAGCGCGCCCACGGACCAGGGCATCAGATCGTCCAGCGGCAGGTTCGGCACAGCGGCGTCAGCGCTCACCCGGCCGATGGTAGCGACGGGACCCGGCGACCGGGCCCTGTCCAGGCCGAAGCGTTACGCTCCATAGAGAGGGGTATGCCCCGAGATCGTCCCGGTACCGCCTGACCGGCGTACCGACTGAGGAGACGGCAATGAGTCATTACGACGAATACACGACTCCGTCCCAGGCCGAGGGCGAGCGGCTCGACGAGGACATGGACGACACCGAGAAGAAGCAACGGCACCCGGCGACGATGCGGACCACGCCGTCGCAGGCGGAGGGCGAGCGCCGCACGGACGAGGACGAGAAGGGCTGACTTCGACCGGCCGGTCAGTGCGCGTCGACCGTCACCGTGAAGGAGAACCGGTCGCCGCGGTACCGGATCCGCGCCACGTCCACCACCCGGCCGCCGTCGTCGTAGGTCACGCCCGTGTAGTGCAGGATCGGGCTGAGCAACGGCACCCGGAGCAGCTCGGCCGTCGCCGGGTCGGCGAGGCGGGCCTCGACGGTGTCGGTGATCCGGCTGATTTTCACGCCCACGATGTCCCGTATCACCTTGGTCATCGGCCAGCGCGCCAGATCGGCCAGGTCGATGGCCTCCGCCAGTTCCGGGCGCACCGCGTTCTCCGCCCAGTTGGTCGGCTCGCCGCTCTCGCTGTCGTGGCGCAGCCGCCGGTACGTGACGACCTCGGGCGTGTCCGGGAAGTGCTCCAGCAGCTCCCCGGACACTGCCGTCGTCTCGTGCCCGAGGACCGTCGTACGGTCGCCCGACTGCTGGGCCACGATCGCGTCGACCGAACCCAGCAGCCGCACGGGCGCGCTGCGCATCGCGCCCGGCTCGATGAAGGTGCCGCGCCGCCGGTGCCGGCTGATCAGGCCCTCGCCCTCCAGCTCCTTGAGCGCCTGCCGCATGGTCAGCACGCTCACCCCGTAGTGCTCGGCCAGCTGCTCCTCGGTGGGCAGGCGCAGCGAGGCGTCCGGGGTGCGCCCCAGTATCGAGGCGCGCAGCGACTGTGACACCTGGTACCAGAGCGGCAGCTTCCGGTTGAGCACCAGCGAGTCGGGAGCGAAGGCGGTCACGGGTCGTTCTCCGTACGGATGGACTTCGGTGGTCGGGCTGAGCGTGCGTGCGGCTGCTCGTGGCTGAGGCGCTCAGCGCATGTTAGGCCCGGAAGTGGCGCTCCAGACCCTGCCAGACGTCGTCGTAGGCGCGCTGGAGGTGGTCCGCGCCGGCCGCCTGCGCGGTGGCGGTGATCGGCCAGCGGGTCTCGAACATGAAGGCCAGGCCGTCGTCGATCTTCTGCGGCTTCAGCTCGGCGGCGCTCGCCTTGTCGAAGGTCTCCCGGTCCGGGCCGTGCGCCGACATCATGTTGTGCAGCGAGCCGCCGCCCGGTACGAATCCCTCCGCCTTGGCGTCGTAGGCGCCCTCGATCAGGCCCATGTACTCGCTCATGACGTTCCGGTGGAAGTACGGCGGGCGGAACGTGTCCTCGCCGACGAGCCAGCGCGGGGCGAAGACCACGAAGTCCACGCCCGCCAGCCCCGGGGTGTCGGAGGGCGAGGTCAGCACGGTGAAGATCGACGGGTCCGGGTGGTCGTAGCTGATCGAGCCCAGGACGTTGAACCGGTGCAGGTCGTACACGTACGGCGCGTGGGTGCCGTGCCAGGCGACGACGTCCAGCGGGGAGTGGTCGTAGGTCGCGGACCAGAGGTTGCCGCAGAACTTGTTGACCACCTCGGTCGGGCGCTCGCTGTCCTCGTACGCGGCCACCGGAGCCCGGAAGTCCCGTGCGGCGGCGAGGCCGTTGGCGCCGATCGGGCCCAGGTCCGGCAGCTCGAAGGGCATGCCGTAGTTCTCGCAGACGTACCCGCGGGCGTCCTCGTCGAGGAGCTCGACGCGGAAGCGGACGCCGCGCGGGATCAGGGCGACCTCGCCGGGGCGGGCGGCGAGCAGGCCGAGCTCGGTGCGCAGCAGCAGCCCGCCGCGCTCGGGGACGATCAGCAGCTCGCCGTCGGAGTCGCTGAAGACCCGGTCGGTCATCGAGGCGTTGGCGGCGTAGAGGTGGATCGCCATGCCGGCGCGCTGGGTGGCGTCGCCGTTGCCGCCGAGGGTCCACAGGCCGGACAGGAAGTCGGTGCCGGGAGCAGGGTCGGGCAGCGGGTTCCAGCGCAGCCGGTTCGGGTCCGCCGGGGCCTCGGTGAAGGGCGCGGAGCGCAGGGCGCCGTTGTCGACCCGGGTGAACGGCGGGTGCGCGGCCGACGGGCGGATCCGGTAGAGCCAGGAGCGGCGGTTGTGGCGGCGCGGCTCGGTGAAGGCGCTGCCGCTGAGCTGCTCGGCGTAGAGGCCGAGGGGGGAGCGCTGGGGCGAGTTCCGGCCGAGCGGCAGCGCGCCGGGGACGGCCTCCGAGCTGTGCTCGTTGCCGAAGCCGGTGAGGTACTCCAGCGCCTCCGCCGTCTTCCTGGCCTGCTCGCTCATGGCTGCTCCCGCTCTGTCGAAGGAATCCTATGGGTGACAGTAGGATTCCTCGGCCCGCACGTCAACGGGACCTTCTGGCCGCGCTCGATCGGGCGCCTCGGCCGCTCCCCGCCTGGCGGCCCGGTCGCTCCTCGCTCGGCAGCCCGGCCGGACCCCACCGGTCGGCCCGGACGCTCCTGGCCTGGCGGCCCCGGCCGGACTTCACCGGTCGGCCTGGACGCTCCCTGCCTGGCGATTCGGCCGGGCCCTGCCTGGCGGCTCATTTCGTGACGTCGCGGGGGATCCCAAAAGATGAACATTGCTCTACTCTCACGCGCATGTCGTGGACCCGCAGGTTCCCTGCCGTGCCGGCGGTGCTCCTCGCCGCCCTCCTCGCCCTCCTGTCCCTGCTCCTCGCCGCGCCCGCCGCCCGCGCGCACGAGGAGCGGCCCGTCGCCCTCCCGGACGGCTCGGGATCCGTACCGCGCTACCGCGGCGCCGAGCCCGACCTGGTCGTCTGCAAGACCGACCGGCCCGCCTTCGAGCGCCGGATCGCCGGCTTCCCGGAGGAGCTGAGGCAGCGCAACCTCGCCCTCTTCGAACGCTGCGAGAAGAACGGCTACCGGCACCTGCAAGAGGCCGTCGACGCCGTGGACCGGCCGGGGATGAACATCGCGATCCTCCCCGGCCTGTACGAGGAGGAGCCCTCGCTTCCCAAGCCCACGGGGGAATGCGCCGCCCTGAAGGCGCCCAACTCCTCACTCGGCTACCAGATCCTCAGCTACGAGCAGCAGGTCGCCTGCCGCCACAACCAGAACCTGGTCGCGATCCTCGGCAAGACGGACCTCCAGATCGAGGGCACCGGCGCCTCCCGGCTGGACGTGGTCATCGACGCCAAGTACCAGAAGCTGAACGCGATCCGCGCCGACAAGTCCAACGGCATCTACTTCCGCAACTTCACCGCGCAGCGCACCACCTTCAACTCGCTGTACGTCCTCGCGGGCGACGGCTTCGTCATCGACGACGTGCTGACCCGCTGGAACGACGAGTACGGCTTCCTCACCTTCGCCAGCGACCACGGCCTGTACAAGAACTGCGAGTCCTACGGCAACGGCGACTCCGGCATCTACCCCGGCAGCGCCTCCGACATCAACGACGGCCGCGGATACGACGTCCCCCGCTACGCCATCGAGATCACCGGCTGCCGCAGCCACCACAACATGGTCGGCTACTCCGGCACCGCGGGGGATTCGGTGTGGGTGCACGACAACGAGTTCGACCAGAACATGGGCGGCGCCTCGATGGACAGCGCCTTCCCCGGACATCCCGGACTCCCGCAGAACCACGCCAAGTTCGAACGGAACCTGATCCACGACAACAACCAGGACTACTACCGTTTCGTCGCCGACGGCACCTGCGCCAAACCGCCCGTCGAGCGCGGCTACGAGCAGGGCGTGGTCTGCCCGCAGATCTCCATGCCGCCGGGCACCGGCATCATCACCGCGGGCGGCAACTGGAACCTGTACGAGAACAACTGGGTGTACGGACACCGGCGCGCCGGGTTCTTCCTCAGCGCCGTCCCCGCCTTCATCCGCGGCGAGGAGGACTGGGGCAAGCAGACCGACACCTCCCACCACAACCGCTACGCCGGGAACGTGCTGGGCAAGGACAAGTCCGGCGCGTCCCGGCCCAACGGCATGGACGTGTGGTGGGACGGGCAGGGCCGCGCGAACTGCTGGCAGGACGGACCCGACGGCTCCACCCCCGGCACGGTCCCGCAGTGCGGCGACCGCCGGGGCGCGGTGTCCGGCGCGTCCTCCCGCCTGGTGGGCGAACCGGTGAAACTCGCCCAGCTGCTGGTCTGCGCCGACTACAACGTGCAGGCGCGCAAGCTCCCGGCGGGCTGCGACTGGTACGGCGCGCGCGGTGCGGAGCGGGTGGAGACCCAGCTCGCGGCGGCCGTGGCGGCGGTGCTGCTGCTGGTCGGCGGGGTGCTGTGGTGGCGCCGGCTGCGCGGCTCCCGGCTGGGCACGGCCGCGACCCTGCTGGGCCTGGCCGGGCTGATCCTGGACGTGGCGGGCTCCACGATGCCGCTGACCCCCACCCCCGTCCCGGCGCTCGCGCTGCTGCTGACGGGCCTGTGGTGGACGGGCGTCGGCCTGGCCCTGCGCCCCGACCGCCCGTGGCCGGCCCGCCTGACCCTGCTGCTGGG
Organism: Streptomyces sp. NBC_01551; assembly: GCF_026339935.1. Taxonomy (NCBI): domain Bacteria; kingdom Bacillati; phylum Actinomycetota; class Actinomycetes; order Kitasatosporales; family Streptomycetaceae; genus Streptomyces; species Streptomyces sp. NBC_01551. The sequence continues at coordinate 1,120,249 of NZ_JAPEPX010000001.1, read as the reverse complement.
CGGGCTGACCCTGCTGGACGCCTTCGACAAGGCCGTCCTGATGATCCCGTGGATCCCCCTCGGCCCGGCCTGGATCCGCGGTCTGGTGGCGGTGCCCTGGGTCCTCTGGGCCGTCATCGCCTCGGCCCGCCCCGGCACCCCGCCCCGCCCCGCCGCCCCGGGTGGCGACCCCGACGGCGACCGCACCCCCGCCCCACCCGGCCCCACCCCAGCCCTGTCCGCCTCCGCTACCCCCGACCCCCCGGCCACCCCCGGAGCCCCCCGATGACCCCCGACCCGACCCGGAACCAGCCTTCCGCCCCGGCCGCCCCGGTCGGCCGTACCTGGTGCGATGCCTGCGGTACCGCGCCCCGCGCGCAACGTTCGGCCCGGCGGGGTTTTCGTGGTGCGGCGCTGCTCGCCGTCCTGCTGCTGCTCGTGGGCGGTGCGGCCGTGGGCTGTGGGGGCAGGGCGACCACCCACCACAAACCCGGCACCAGCCACGAGCAGGCCTCCGGCAGTGTGGGCACCCTGCTTGAGGTCCAGGACGGGACGGGCCACCGGCTGCGCGAGGTTCCGGCCGAGGGCGCGCCGGAGGTGCGGGTCGCCGCCCGCCCCGACAGCGAGGACGGCTGGAACCTGCAACTGACGGTGCGGAACTTCCGCTTCACCCCCGACAGCACCGGCGGCGCCGCCCTCCCGGGCGCGGGCCACGCCCACCTGGAGCTCGACGGCCGCAAGCTGGCCCGGCTGTACGGCCCCTGGTTCCACCTGCCGGCCGCGCAGGTGCCCGAGGGCGCGCACACCCTGACCGTCCGCCTCTACGCGGACGACCACACCGCCTGGGCGGTCGCCGGCAAGCCGGTCGAGGCCGCCATCCCACTCACCGGGGGCGCCCCGGGCCAGGGCGCGGGCGGCCACCCCCACGCACCCGTCCCGGCGTCGTCCCCGCCCGCCGCGTCCCCGCAGGCCGACCGCACGGTCACGGTCACGATCCGGGAAGGCAAGGTCACCCCCGCCCCGGGCCGCACCGAGCTGCGGCGTGGTGAACGCGTAGCGCTCCGCGTCACCAGCGACCGCCCGGACACCCTGCACGTCCACGGCTACGACAAGGAACTCGCCCTGCCGGCAGGGCAGGAGGCCACCCTGACCCTGACGGCCGACCGCACCGGCCTCTTCGAGGTGGAGACCCACGAGTCCCGCCTCGTCCTGACCCAGCTCCTCGTCCGATGACCCCGGCCGGGCCGGGTCCCGCCCCCGGCGCGGGCGCCGTCGGCCTCGGCCAGGGCGTGGTCCTTCACCCGGCCGATCCGCTCAACGCCCTCGCGCACGGGATCGGGTCCCAGCACGATCTGCCCATCTCTCCCTTCTATGCCTTCGCAGGTGCCTTCGCCGCTCTGTTCGTCTCCTTCCTCGCCCTCGGCCTGCTCTGGTCCACCTCCCGGTTCCGCGGCGACCGCTCCGGCCTCGCCCTGCCCGCCGGGCTCCAGCGGGTGGCAGACGCGCCTGCCACCCGCACCGCCCTGCGCGGGCTCGGCCTCGCGGCCGCGCTCGCCGTCCTGCTCTCCCTCCTCCTCGGTCCCGACGACCCCGCCCGGAACCCCGCTCCCGGCGCCGTCTACGTCCTGCTCTGGGTCGGCCTCGTGCCCGCCTCCCTCCTCCTCGGCCCCGTCTGGCGCCTCCTCAACCCGCTCCGCACCCTGCACCGCCTGCTCGCCCGAGTCGGGTGCCCCGCAGCCCGTCCCGCAGCCCGCCCCCTGCCCGCCCGGCTCGGCCAATGGCCCGCCGCGGTCGGGCTGTTCGGCTTCACCTGGCTCGAGCTCGTCTCTCCTGATCCCGCGTCCACCACCACCCTTCTGATCGCCCTCGGCGTCTACGCCGCCGCCCAGCTCCTGCTCGCCGCCCGCTTCGGCGAGCGCTGGTTCGCCGACGGAGACGCCTTCGAGGCCTACTCCGCCCTGCTGGCCCGTCTCTCCCCCCTCGGCCGTCGCGACGACGGCCGCCTGGTTCTCCGTAACCCCTTCCACGGACTCGACGCGACGCCCGAGCGGCCCGGACTCGTCGCCACCGTCTGCGTCCTGCTCGGATCCACCGCCTATGACGGCTTCTCCGACAACCCCTCCTGGATCAACTCGATACAGACCTCCCCCCTCGGCCGCACCCCCACGGCTACGCTCGGACTCCTCGGCGCCATCGCCCTCGTCGCCGCCCTGTACTGCCTGTGCGCGGCGGCCACCCGCCTCGCCTGCGGCCCGCACCCCGGCCCGCTGACCGCCTTCGCGCACTCACTCGTGCCGATCGCGCTCGGCTATCTCACCGCCCACTACTTCTCCCTCCTCGTCACCGAAGGACCACGCACAGTAAGCATGGCACTCGGCACTGACAACGCCTCAGAACCCTTGCCGCCACTGGACCCCGGGGGTCTCGCCACCCTCCAGGTCGCCGCCGTCGTCACGGGTCACGTACTCGGAGTGATCGCCGCCCACGACCGCTCCGTACGCCTCTTCCCGCCCGCCAAGGCCGTGGCGGGCCAGCTCCCGCTGCTCGCGCTGATGATCACGTACACCATCGGAGGGATCGGTCTCCTGCTGAATTGAGACCGCCGCCGATCCGAGAAGCCGGGAGCGGCATGATGGACCCCGTGCCCCCAGCCCACCCCCTGCGCCGGACCCCGATCCAGCAGCGCAGCGCCGACCGGCTCGCCCGGATCCTCGACGCCTGCGCCGAGCTCCTGGACGAGACCGGGTACGAGAACCTGAGCACCCGGGCCGTCGCGCTGCGCGCCGGCGTGCCCATCGGCTCGGTCTACCGCTTCTTCGGGAACAAGCGGGCCTTGGCCCTCGCCCTCGCGCACCGCAACCTCGACCGCTACGCCGACGGCATCGAGAGCCGGCTCGCCGGCCTCCCGGCCGGGGAATGGCGGCCCGTCGTGGACGCCGTACTGGACGAGTACCTGGCCATGAAGCGCAGCGTGCCCGGCTTCGCCCTGGTGGACTTCGGGGTGCCCGCGCCGCCCGCCGAGGGGCCCGGCTCCGACCCCAACCACCTCGTCGCCTCGCGCCTCACCGAGCTGCTCGGCGCACACCTCGGCCTCGAACCGGACGCCGCGCTGGGGCGGGCCGTCCTCGTTGCGGTCGAGGCCACCGACGCGCTGACCAAACTGGCCTTCCGGGTCGATCCGGCCGGGGACCCCGACATCGTCGCCGAGACGCGCGCGATGATGCACGCCTACCTGGCGCGCGTCCTGGACTGAGCGGCACCTGACGGGGGACTGGCGGGCGCCTGACCGGCGACTGAGCGGCGCCTCCGCCGAATCCTCCGCTCCTCCGGGCCCAGGCCCCCGCTCCTCCGGGCCCCCGGGCTCCCCGGGCCCCCGGGCTCCCCGGCTCCCCGCCACCCGGGCCTTCCCGTCGATCCGTGCCGCAGGGCCCTCCCCGCCATGCCTACCGGTCGGTATGCTCGGGGTCCCCCAGTGCCCGTGTCGCAGCCTGCCGCCCCCAGGAGGGCCCATGCCCCGCACCGCCCTGCGCGTCTGTCCCCTCTGCGAAGCCACCTGCGGCCTCACCCTCACCATCGACGGCTCCGCCGTCACCGGCGCCCGCGGTGACCGCGACGACGTTTTCAGCCGCGGCTTCATCTGCCCCAAGGGCGCCGCCTTCGGCGCCGTCGACGGGGACCCCGACCGGCTGCGCACGCCCCTCGTCCGGCGCGCCGGCCGACTCAGGGAAGCCACCTGGGAGGAGGCCTACGAGGCCATCGCCGCCGCGGTCCCCGCCCTGGTCCGGGAGCACGGCCCGCAGTCCGTCGGCGTCGTCCTGGGGAACCCGAACACCCACACCATGGCCGGAGCCCTCTATCCGCCGCTGCTCCTCAAGGCCCTCGGCACCCGCAACCTCTTCACCGCGAGCACCCTGGACCAGATGCCCAAGCACGTCTCCAGCGGCCTGCTCTTCGGCGACCCCTTCGCCATCCCGGTGCCCGACCTCGACCGCACCGACTTCCTGCTGCTCCTCGGTGCCAACCCGGTCGAGTCGAACGGCTCCCTGTGCACCGCCCCCGACTTCCCCGGCCGGCTCAAGGCCCTGCGCGCCCGCGGCGGCACCCTGGTCGTGGTCGATCCGCGCCGCACCCGCACCGCCCGGCTCGCCGACCTGCACCTTTCGCCGCGCCCGGGCAGCGACGCGTTGCTGCTGGCCGCCCTCGCGCACACCCTGCTCGAAGAGAAGCTCGCCGCGCCGGGCGAAACGGCGCAATGGACCGAGGGCCTCGGGGAACTCGGCGCCGCGCTCGCGAGTTTCACTCCTGAGGCCGTGGCCCCCGCCTGCGACCTCACGGCCGGTGAGATCCGCGCCCTCGCCCGCGAGCTCGCCGCCGCGCCGACCGCCGCCGTCTACGGGCGGATCGGCAGCTGCACCACCGAGTACGGCACCCTCGCCAGCTGGCTGGTCGACGTACTGAACATCCTCACCGGCAACCTCGACCGGCCCGGCGGAGTCCTCTTCCCGCTCTCCGCGACCGACCACGCGCCCCGGCCGGCCGGTCCCGGCAAGGGGTTCGCCCTCGGCCGCTGGCGCAGCCGGGTCAGTGGCCACCCCGAGGCCAAGAGCGAACTCCCCACCGCCGCACTCGCCGAGGAGATCGAGACCCCGGGGGAGGGGCGGATCCGCGCCCTGATCGCCATCGCGGCGAACCCCGTACTGTCCGCCCCCGACGGCCGGCGGCTCGACGCCGCCCTGTCCGGCCTCGACTTCATGATCAGCATCGACCCGTATCTGAACGAGACGGCGCGCCACGCCCACGTCGTGCTGCCTCCGCCGCCGCCCGCGCAGAGCGCCCACTTCGACTTCGCCTTCAACGCGTTCGCCGTCCGCAACCAGGTTCGCTACTCCCCGCCCGCCATCCCCCTGGAGGAGGGGCGGATGGACGAGTGCGAGATCCACGCGCGCCTGATCCTCGCCGTGTCCGGGCAGCACGGAGCCCCGCCGCGGGCCCTCGACGAGCGCGTCATCGCCGACACCCTCGCCCGGGCCGCCGCCGACCCCCACTCACCGCTGCACGGCAGCGACCCGCACGCGCAGGCGCGCACGCTCAGCGGCCGCACCGGCCCGGAGCGGCGGCTCGACATGATGCTCCGCCTCGGGCCGTACGACCTGAGCCTCGACGCCCTCAAGCAGGCGCCGCACGGCATCGACCTGGGTCCGCTGGGGCCCCGGCTCCCGGGCGTGCTGAAGACCCGCAGCGGCAGGATCGAGCTGCTGCCGGACCCGATCGCGGCCGAACTCCCCAGGCTGCGCGCGGCGCTCGCCGAACGCCCCGCCGCCCTGGTGCTCGTGGGCCGCCGCCACCTGCGCTCCAACAACAGCTGGTTGCACAACGTCCCGGCCCTCACCGGAGGTTCCAACCGCTGCACCCTCCAGGTCCACCCGGCCGACGCGGGCCGGCTCGGCCTCGCCGACGGCGGCCGGGCCCGGATCACCGCGGACGGCGGCAGCCTGGAGGTTCCCGTCGAGGTCACCGAAGCGGTCCGCCGCGGTGTCGTCAGCCTCCCGCACGGCTGGGGACACGACCGCGCCGGATCCCGCCTCTCGGTGGCCTCCCTTGAGCCCGGGGCCAACGTCAACCAGCTCCTCGACGGCACCCGGCTCGACCCGCTGTCCGGCACGGCGGTGCTCAACGGATTCCCCGTCGAGCTTGCACCCCTGCCCTGAGCTGGGGTTTTGCTCGTATTGCTCACGCCTTGACGTCTTGTTGGCACCAGGAGGCGACCCCTACGTTCCCCCCATGCTGACCTTCCTCGGCTTCGCCATGATCGCCACTTTCCTGGTCCTGATCATGCTGAAGAAAATGTCGCCCATCGCGGCGCTCGTCCTCATCCCCGCGCTGTTCTGCGTGTTCGCCGGAAAGGGCGCCCACCTCGGCGACTACGTCATCGACGGAGTCGGCAAACTCGCGCCGACCGCCGCCATGCTGATGTTCGCCATCGTCTACTTCGGCCTGATGATCGACGTCGGCCTGTTCGACCCGATCGTCAAAGGCATCCTGCGCTTCTGCAAGGCCGACCCCCTGCGTGTCGTGGTCGGCACGGCCGTCCTCGCCGCGATCGTCTCCCTCGACGGCGACGGCTCGACCACCTTCATGATCACCGTCTCGGCCATGTACCCGCTCTACAAGCGGCTCGGCATGAGCCTGGTGGTCATGACGGGCGTCGCCGCCACCGCCAACGGCGTCATGAACACCCTGCCCTGGGGCGGCCCCACGGCCCGCGCCGCCACCGCGCTCAAGCTCGACGCCGCCGACATCTTCGTCCCGATGATCCCGGCCCTGGCCGCGGGCCTGCTCTGCGTGTTCGTCCTCGCGTACGTCCTCGGCCTCAAGGAGCGCCGCCGCGTCGGCACGCTCGTCCTCCCGTCCGAGGCCGACGAGGAGCCCGAGCTGGTCACCGTCGGGGCCGGCGCCGCCGAGGGGCAGACCGGTACGACGCCCCCCGCGACCGGCGCCGGATCCCCGGCCTCCGGCGACGCCGCGGGGGAGGACGGCTTCCAGGGCCTCGACCCGCACCGCGCCACCCTGCGACCCCGCCTGTACTGGTTCAACGCGGGCCTGACCGTCGCCCTGCTGACCGCGATGATCATGGAGCTGCTGCCCATCCCCGTGCTGTTCCTGCTCGGCGCGGCCCTCGCCCTCACGGTCAACTTCCCCCACATGCCCGACCAGAAGGCCCGGATCGCCGCCCACGCGGACAACGTCCTGAACGTCGCCGGAATGGTCTTCGCCGCCGCCGTCTTCACCGGCGTCCTCAGCGGCACCGGCATGGTCAAGCACATGGCCGACTGGCTGGTCGGCGCCATCCCCGAGGGCATGGGCCCGCACATGGCCCTGGTCACCGGCGTGCTCAGCCTGCCGCTCACCTACTTCATGTCCAACGACGGCTTCTACTTCGGCGTCCTGCCGGTGCTCGCCGAAGCCGGCGCCGCGCACGGGGTCTCGCCGCTGGAGATCGCCCGCGCCTCCCTGGTCGGCCAGGCCCTGCACATGTCCAGCCCGCTGGTTCCCGCCGTCTACGTCCTCGTCGGCATGGCCAAGGTCGAGTTCGGCGACCACACCCGCTTCACCGTGAAATGGGCGGCCCTCACCTCGCTCGTCGTGCTCGCGGCAGGGATGCTTTTCGGCATCATCTGATGCGTTGGCCTCTGGCGCGCGCAAAACTACCGGCGCTAGTTTGTAGGGTGGACGCGAGGTCTGTGCCAGGTCGGCCAATGCGCTCGCGCGTGCTCGGGAGGAATGCGATGAAGGCCCACGACGGGATGTACATCGGCGGGGAGTGGCGGCCCGCCGCCGGACGCGAGCGGATCGAGGTCGTGAACCCGGCCGACGAGCAGGTCATCGGCGGGGTCCCGGCCGGCACCGCCGATGACGTGGACGCGGCCGTGAGCGCGGCCCGGGCGGCGTTCCCCGGCTGGGCGGCGACCCCGCCCGCCGAGCGCGCCGCCTTCATCGGCGCCCTCCGCGACGTCCTGGTCGCCCGCAGGAGCGAGATCGCCGAGACCATCACTGCCGAGCTCGGAGCCCCGCTGGGCTTCTCGGAGCGGGTCCAGGCCGGGGCGCCGATCGCGGTCGCCTCCTCGTTCGTCGAACTGGCGGCCTCGTACAGCTTCGAGGAGCGGCTCGGGAGCTCCACCGTTCTGCTGGAACCGGTCGGTGTGGTCGGGGCCATCACCCCCTGGAACTACCCGCTGCACCAGATCGTTGCAAAGGTGGCACCCGCTCTCGCCGCCGGCTGCACCCTCGTCCTCAAGCCGGCCGAGGACACCCCGTTGACCGCACAGCTCTTCGCCGAAGCCGTGCACGAGGCGGGCATCCCGGCCGGAGTCTTCAACCTGGTGACCGGTACCGGCCCGGTCGCCGGGCAGGCGCTGGCTGCGCACGAGGGAGTCGACCTCGTCTCCTTCACCGGTTCGACCGCCGTCGGCAAGCAGATCGGCGCCACCGCCGGCGCCGCCGTCAAGCGCGTCGCCCTGGAGCTGGGCGGCAAATCGGCCAATGTCATCCTGCCCGGGGCCGACCTGGCCAAGGCCGTCGCGGTGGGCGTGGGCCACGTCATGAACAACACCGGCCAGAGCTGCAACGCGCTCACCCGGATGCTCGTCCACCGGGACCAGTACGAGGAGGCCGTCTCGCTCGCGGCCGCGGCGGTGGCGACGTACCCGATCGGTGACCCGCTCGACGAGGCCACCCGCATCGGCCCCGTCATCAACGCCAAGCAGCGCGACCGGGTGCGCGGGTACATCGTCAAGGGCATCGAGGAAGGCGCGCGCCTCGTCGCGGGCGGCCCCGACGCGCCGCGCGAGCTGGGGTATTTCGTCGCCCCGACGGTGTTCGCCGACGTCACGCCCGAGATGACCATCGCGCAGGAGGAGATCTTCGGCCCGGTGATCTCGATCCTGGCCTACGAGGACGAGGACGACGCCCTGCGCATCGCCAACGGCACGGTGTACGGGCTCGGCGGCGCCGTCTGGGCGGCGGACCAGGAGACGGCCGTCGCGTTCGCCCGCCGCATGGACACCGGTCAGGTGGACATCAACGGCGGGCGCTACAACCCGCTCGCGCCCTTCGGCGGCTACAAGCAGTCGGGCGTCGGCCGCGAGATGGGCCCGCACGGCCTGGCGGAGTACCTCCAGACCAAGTCGCTCCAGTTCTGAGCCGACTCGACCCGGTCTGACCCACCTGGCCCCTTCCTCAAGTCCCTCCTCATCCCTCCCCCTCAGCCCCGCGAACACGGAGACGACGACCATGGTCCGCGCCGCGATACTGCCCGCCGTCGGAGCCCCGCTGGAGATACGGGAGATCGTGCTGCCCGAACCCGGCCCCGGGCAGGTCCGGGTGCGGCTCGCCGCGGCCGGGGTCTGCCACTCCGACCTCTCCCTCACCAACGGCACCATGCGGGTCCCCGTCCCCGCCGTCCTCGGCCACGAGGGCGCGGGCACGGTCCTCGCGGTCGGCGAGGGCGTCACCCACGTCGCCCCGGGCGACGGGGTGGTGCTCAACTGGGCCCCGTCCTGCGGGGAGTGCCACCACTGCCTCATCGGGGAGGTCTGGCTCTGCGCCAAGGCCCTCACCGGCGTCGGGGCGGTCTACGCCCACGACGCCGAGGGCGCTGAGCTGCACCCCGGGCTGAACGTGGCCGCGTTCGCCGAGGAGACGGTCGTCGCGGCCAACTGCGTGCTGCCCGCGCCCGCCGGGATCCCGCTGGCCGAGGCCGCCCTCCTCGGCTGCGCCGTCCTGACCGGCTACGGAGCCGTCCACCACAGCGCCCAGGTCCGCCCGGGCGAGTCGGTGGCCGTCTTCGGCGTCGGCGGGGTCGGCCTGGCCGCCCTCCAGGCCGCCCGGATCGCCCAGGCGGGCCCGATCGTGGCCGTGGACGTGTCCCCGGCCAAGGAGGAACTGGCGCGCGCCGCCGGGGCCACGGAGTTCGTGCTCGCCTCCGACACGACCGCGAAGCAGATCCGCGCGCTCACCGCCGGCCAGGGCGCGGACGTGGCCGTCGAGTGCGTCGGCCGGGCGGACACCATCCGCGCGGCCTGGGAGTCCACCCGGCGCGGCGGCCGCACCACGGTCGTCGGCATCGGCGGCAAGGAGCAGCAGGTCACCTTCCACGCGCTGGAGATATTCCACTTCGCCCGCACCCTCACGGGCTGCGTGTACGGCAACAGCGACCCGGCCCGCGACCTCCCGGTGATCGCGGACCACGTCCGCGCCGGCCGCTTCGACCTGGCTTCCCTCGTCACCGACCGCATCACCCTCGAAGGCATCCCGGCCGCCTTCGACGCGATGGTCGCGGGCAAGGGCGGCCGTTCGCTGGTCGTCTTCCAGCCGTAGGTCCCGTCGTCAAAGCGGCGCCTGGCCCGCGGCGGCCGGCCTCACGCCTCGGGCAGCGCCGCGTACTGGAGGGCCAGGCCGTCGAGCAGGGCCGTCAGGCCCGTCTCGAACGCGCCCTCGTCCACCTCGCGCCGGCGTTCCGCCAGCAGGTGGGCCTGGCCGAGATGCGGATACTCGGCCGGGTCGTAGGCCGCCTCGTCGTCCACGAAGCCCGTGGCGAAGGAGGCGACCGCCGAGCCCAGGATGAAGTACCGCATCAGCGCGCCGATCCGGGTCGCATGGGCCGGCGGCCACCCGGCCGCCGTCATCGCGCCGAACACCGCGTCCGCCACCCGCAACCCCGCCGGACGCCGGCCCGGGCCGCGCGCGAGCACCGGCACGATGTTCGGATGGTCGGACAGGGCGTCCCGGTAGGAATGCGCCCAGTCGTGCAGCGCGGCCCGCCACCCCCGGCCGTTGCCCTCGTCGAACATCGACAAGTCGACCCGGGCGCTCACCGCGTCCGCCACCGCCTCCAGGATCTCGTCCTTGGTGCGGAAGTGGTTGTACAGGGACGGCCCGCTGACCCCCAGCGCGGCCGCTAGCCGCCGCGTCGACACGGCCTCCAGCCCCTCCGCGTCCACCAGCGAGCCGGCCACCTCGACGATGCGGTCTCTGCTGAGAAGGGGCTTGCGCGGTCTGGCCATGCGCCACATAGTAGGGCCTGCCCGCCATAAACTACCGGTGCTAGTTAACCTCGCTGGTTACCTCGCGCCGGACCGCCCGGAGGTGCCCGGTGAACCTGGAGTTGAGCGAGGAGCAGGAGGCCGTACGCCGGCTCGCCCGCGCGTTCACCGAGCGCGAGATCGCGCCCTACGCCGCCGACTGGGACCGCGCCGAGAGCGTCGACCGGGCCATGGTGAAGAAGCTCGGCGCCATCGGCTTCCTCGGCCTGACCGTCCCCGAGGAGTACGGCGGCTCCGGCGGCGACCACCTCTCCTACGTCCTCGTCACCGAGGAACTCGGCCGCGGCGACTCCGCCGTGCGCGGCATCGTCTCCGTCTCCCTCGGCCTGGTCGCCAAGACCGTCGCCGCCTGGGGCACCGAGGAGCAGAAGCACGCCTGGCTGCCCCGGCTGTGCTCCGGCGACGCCCTCGGCTGCTTCGGCCTGACCGAACCCGGCACCGGCTCCGACGCAGGCAACCTGACCACCCGCGCCGTGCGCGACGGGGACGGGTATCTCATCAGCGGCAGCAAGATGTTCATCACCAACGGCACCTGGGCCGACGTGGCCCTCCTCTTCGCCCGCACCAACGACGAGCCCGGCCACCGGGGCGTCTCCGCCTTCCTCGTCCCCACCGACAGCCCCGGCCTGACCCGCCGCGAGATCCACGGCAAGCTCGGCCTGCGCGGCCAGGCCACCGCCGAACTCTCCCTCGACGGCGTCCGCGTACCCGCCTCCGCCATGCTCGGCCCGGAGGGCAAGGGCTTCTCCGTCGCCATGTCGGCCCTCGCGAAGGGCCGGATGTCGGTCGCCGCGGGATGCGTCGGCATCGCGCAGGCCGCGCTCGACGCTGCCGTCTCGTACGCCGCTGAGCGCGAGCAGTTCGGCAAGCCCATCGCCCACCACCAGCTGGTCCAGGAGCTGATCGCCGACATCTCGGTCGACGTGGACGCCGCCCGGCTGCTGACCTGGCGCGTCGCCGACCTCGTCGACCGCGGCCTGCCCTTCGCCACCGAGTCCTCCACCGCCAAGCTCTTCGCCTCCGAGGCGGCCGTGCGCGCCGCGAGCAACGCCCTCCAGGTGCACGGCGGCTACGGCTACATCGACGAGTACCCGGCCGGGAAGCTGCTGCGCGACGCCCGCGTCATGACCCTGTACGAGGGCACCAGCCAGATCCAGAAGCTGCTCATCGGCCGCGCCCGTACCGGGGTTTCCGCCTTCTGAGCCCCTGCGGGCGGCTTCCGCCCCCGCAGATGAGTACGTACGTGAGTATCCGCGCGGATGTGACCCCGGCCACTGCCGCCGGATGCTGGACCCATGAACGAGACACCGGTCAAGCAGCAGAACACGGGCGCGTACTACGGCCAGGCCGTCGCCTCCTTCGCCGTCGCCATCGCCGCGGTGGCGATCGGGATCTACCGGCTGGACGCGAACGGCTGGGTCCGCGCCTTCCTCGCCATCGCGGTCCTGTACCTCACCACCTCCGCCTTCACCCTCGCCAAGGTGATCCGCGACCGCCAAGAACGCTAAGCGCTTGCTCACCCTCCGGTAGGGTGTTCCTTCCTACACGGCGAAGAGGGTGAGCGAGCGATGGACAGCGCGGCGGAGACCGGCGGCTACCAGCCGTGGTCCGAGGTCACCCCCGACGCAGCGCGGCGGCTGCTCGTCGCCGCCGTCGAAGCCTTCGCGGAGCGCGGATACCACGCGACCACCACACGCGACATCGCCGGGCGGGCCGGCATGAGTCCGGCCGCGCTGTACATCCACTACAAGACCAAGGAAGAGCTGCTCCACCGGATCAGCAGGATCGGCCACGACAAGGCGCTGGAGATCCTGGAGACCGCCGCCTCCGGCACCGGCAGCGCGGCCGAGCGGCTCGACGCGGCCGTGCGGTCCTTCGTGGGGTGGCACGCGGCCCACCACACCACCGCGCGGGTCGTCCAGTACGAGCTCGACGCCCTCGCTCCGGAGCACCGCTCCGACATCGTGACGCTGCGCCGCCAGAGCGACGCCGCCGTGCGCCGCATCCTGGCCGACGGCGTGCGCACCGGGGAGTTCGACGTCCCGGACGTGCCCGGCACCACGCTCGCCGTGCTCTCGCTCTGCATCGACGTGGCCCGCTGGTTCAGCGTGGCCGGGCAGCGCACGCCCGACGAGGTCGGCGCGCTCTACGCCGACCTCGTGCTCCGCATGGTGGGCGCCCGCCCCGCGGGGCTCCAGGCGCCTCAGAAGTAGTAGCGGGACACCGACTCCGCCACGCACACCGGCTTGTCGGCGCCCTCGCACTCGACCGTGACGGTGGCCGCGACCTGCACTCCGCCGCCCGCCTCCGTCACCTCGGTGATCACCGCGGTGGCGCGCAGCCGCGAGCCGACCGGCACCGGCGCCGGGAAGCGCACCTTGTTCACGCCGTAGTTGATGCCCATCTTCATGCCCTCGACCCGCATGATCTGCGGCACCAGGCTGGGCAGCAGCGACAGGGTCAGATAGCCGTGCGCGATGGTGGAGCCGAAGGGTCCGGCGGCCGCCCGCTCGGGGTCCACGTGGATCCACTGGTGATCTCCGGTGGCGTCCGCGAAGAGGTCGATCCGCTTCTGGTCCACCTCCAGCCACCCGCTGGGACCCAGGGGCTCGCCGACCCCCGCACCGAGCTCCTCGGCGGACGTGAAGATCCTCGGCTCGACCATGCGTGTCTCCTTCTCCCGGACTTCCGGACTCCCGGACGAACAAGCGCTTGCTCAGCGCCTGCCCAGCATGGTGGGGCCACATGTATCTGTCAACGGACTCCGAGCCCTCCGACTACGCTCGGCCAGGTGCCGCAGATTCCCGAAAAAATCCACGAACTCACCGTCGGCCAGCTGTCCGCGCGCAGCGGCGTGGCCGTCTCCGCGCTCCACTTCTACGAGGCCAAGGGCCTGATCACCAGCCGCCGCACCTCCGGCAACCAGCGCCGCTACAGCCGCGACGCGCTGCGCCGGGTGGCCTTCGTACGCGCCGCGCAGCGCGTCGGCATCCCGCTCGCCAGCATCCGCGACGCCCTCGCCCAGCTGCCCGAGGAACGCACCCCCAACCGCGAGGACTGGGCCCGGCTCTCCGAGGCCTGGCGCGCCGAGCTCGACCAGCGGATCAAGCAACTCGGCCGGCTGCGCGACCACCTGACGGACTGCATCGGCTGCGGCTGCCTCTCGCTGGAGACCTGCGCCCTGTCCAACCCGGACGACGTCTTCGGCGAACGCCTCACCGGCTCCCGGCTGTAGCGGCCGACGCCGCGGCCAGCTCCGCGACGGCCGCCGCCACCAGCTCGGCATTCGACCGGGCCGCCCGCCCGTCCGGCAGGTGCAGTACGTCCCCTACGCCGATCCGCGCGCCCGCGCCGCACCGCGCGGCCAGCCGCAGCACCGGCCAGGCGGCGGCCTCCCGCCCGGACAGCAGCACCGGCACCGGCGGCAGCCAGCGCAACCCCGCCACCAGCGCCGGATCGGCAGCCGCCGGCTCCGCCACCAGCCGCACCCGCCCATGGTCCGGAGCCGGCCAGGCCAGGAACCGCTCCAGCGGCCGCACCCCGGCCGGGCCGGCGTCCCCGCCCAGCGGAACCACCGCGTCCACCGCCACCCCCCGGGCCAGCAGGGCCTGCGCCAGTTCCTCCGCCCCGGGGTCCGCGAAGCGCACCGTCGCCCGGTCGGGCAGTACCGCCCAGGACCGCACCCGCTCCAGCCGCCCCGCCGGATCCGGCTCGGCCCCGACCCCCGCCGGGACGACGACCGGTACGCCGATCCCCGCGTCCCCCAGCGCCTCCAGCAGCGGCCCCACCACCCGGGGCGACAGGCTCTCCCGCCCGCACGGCGTCCTCGGGTGCACCAGCACCTCCCCGGCTCCGGCCGCGACCGCCCCCAGCGCGGCCTCCACCAGATCCTCCGGGGACACCGGCACGGCGGCCCCCTCCCCGGCGCCCCGTGAGCCGTTGAGCGAGACCTGGAGCACGGGCCGCACCGCACCCCGCCTCATGCCGCGCCCGCCGAAGGGGCCACGGCCAGCGCGTCGGCCAGCGCCGGTCTGGGCACCACGATTCCGCAGCCCCCGCACAGCGGCCCGTCCCACGCCCACGCCCCGGCGGCCCACCGCCCGTGCCCCGCGCCCGGCGGCGGCCAGCGCAGCTCGCGCTCCCCGCACACCGGGCACGCCGTCCCCGGCTCCGACTCCAGCGCCCGCACCAGCCGCCGCAGCACCTCGCCCAGCGTCCCGTCCGGCCGCACCCCCGGATCGGCGCAGCGCACCACCGCGTCCCCGCTGCCGCCCCACGCCCACTCGGGCCGACGCAGCCCGTCGTGCTTCTCGCGCCTGCGCCGCGCCGCGAACTGGCGCTCGTACTCCAGCCAGACGGCCCGCGCCTCCTCCAGCTCCTCCAGCGCCGCGACCAGCCGCAGCGGATCGGCCCCCCGGTCCTCGGGGGCGATCCCGTGCCGGTCGCACAGGTGCCACCAGGTCGCCCGGTGCCCGTACGGAGCGAACCGCTCCAGGCAGCGGCGCAGCGAGTGGCGCCGCAGGGCACGGTCGTTCTGCGCATCACGCACCTGGTAGGCCAGACTCCGGAAACCCGCCATCACACCTTCACCTCCGCCACGCCCACGCCCGCACCGAGGCGTCGTACTCAATCGAACGACGCCACACGCTCCGACGTGCCCAACATGCCCGGCGAGATGTGGGCGCATGCGGGGGCGGTCGAGGCGTGCGGGTGGCACATGGCCGGAAGTCAACGCCCCATGCGCCCCGCGGCAACCACCACCCGGGCCAGTTCCTCGTGGCAGATGTCGCTGTGCGCCCCCGAGGGAGCGCCGCCGCGGCGGACCACGGAGCCCGCGTCCACGCTGACGCAACCGCTCCCGGGCAGCCCGGCGCGCAGCACCTCGGCGAGGGCCAGCCGCGGCGCGCCCGGCACCGCCTGCACTCCGTCGTGCCCGATCGCGCCCCACCGCTCGTCGAAGCCGAACAGACCGGCCGAATCCCGCGCCATCCGGGAGGCCAGCGGATAGAACACCTTCAGCGAGGTGTCGTACGAGGAATGGCAGGCCACGACCGGGCCGTCCACCCGCCGCTGGAGGCCGCGCAGGGCGCCGCCCCGGCCCTTGTCGTGCGGGAGCCGGTCGGCGAAGGCGTAGTGGGAGAAGGCCCCTTGGAGCAGGGTCAGGGACTTCACCTGCCGGGCCCCGTCCGGCACCGCGCGCAGGGAGAACGAGACCACCCGGGCGCCGAAGCTGTGGCCGATCAGGTGGACCCGCAGGCTCGGGCGGCGCCCGGCGAGCTCCGTCAGCACCGGGCCGAGCCCGCGTTCGCCGACGATCCCGGCCCGCTTCTTCATCTCGTAGTACGTGGCCTGCCGCAGCACCTCTTTCGCGCCGCTCCACAGGGCGCGCAGCCCGCCGACGGCGGAGAATCCCGGGTCCCCGGCGGGCCCGCCGCCGGCCTCGGCCAGCGCCTCGGTGAAGGCGCGGAACACGGCCAGGACGTCCTCGGCGAACATCGCGGGCACCCCGCCTGCCCCACCAGCCGCGCCGGTGGCGCCGGAGACTCCGGAGACGGCCCCGGCGGTGTCCGCCGCGTCCACCCCCGCCAGTTCCCGTACCAGGGCCCCGAACTCGATGAGTGCCGCTTCCGACTCGGGCCGGTCCTCCAGCATTTCGGCCACCCGGTCCAGCTCGGCCTCCCGCTCCGGCCAGAACGCGCCGAGGGCCTGCCGGGTTGCGGGGTCCAGCGCCGTCCCGTACCCCGGTTCCGCGAGGGCTGCGCGCGCGTCGAAGTCCGGTATCGGCTCGTCCGAGAACCGGATCGAGGGCCAGACGACCCCCACGTA
This sequence comes from Streptomyces sp. NBC_01551, assembly GCF_026339935.1. Taxonomy (NCBI): domain Bacteria; kingdom Bacillati; phylum Actinomycetota; class Actinomycetes; order Kitasatosporales; family Streptomycetaceae; genus Streptomyces; species Streptomyces sp. NBC_01551. The sequence goes on along the minus strand of NZ_JAPEPX010000001.1, from coordinate 1,103,843 downwards.
TCCCAGCCGCACCCCCGGCCCCACCAGCCCCGGGAAGGGGGCGAAGAACCGGTCGAAGAGCCGGGTGGCGGTGGAGCGGTCGCTGTTCCAGCCGTGCGCGAAGACCACCAGGTCGGTGGCCTCGATCCTGGCCACCGCCTCCCGCCCGCCCCGGTCCACGTCCCCGTCGGCGTCGAACGTCAGCTCCTCGTAGGGCCCGACCCCGATCCCGCCGGCCCCACCGATGTCCGCCATGACGTCCCCCTCCGCGCGGTGCCTCCGGTGCAGTCAGCATCCCGCTGCCGCGCCCGCCCGGCCAGCCCCGCGACGCGACCGCGTCACCGGTAGAGGAGGTACTCCTCGCGGACCGCCGCGAACCGCTCCAGCCCCGCCGCCCAGTCGCCCGCGATCTCCTCCACCCCGGCCCCGGCGTCCACCAGCGTGCGCACCCGGTCCGAGCCGGTCAGCCGGTCGATCCAGTGGTCCGTGCGCCAGGCGAAGCCGCTCCAGCTCCGCCGCGCGGTGACCAGCAGCCCGATCCCCGCCCGCACCGGATCGAACGCCGCCCGGTCGTGCACGATCAGCCGGACCCCGCCGCACTGCTTCCCGCTGTGCTTCGAGAACGTCGGCGTGAAGTACGCCTCCCGGAACCACACCCCGGGCAGCTCCAGCGCGTTCGCCGCCTCCGCCCAGCGCCGGTCGAGGCCCTCCGCGCCCAGCACCTCGAAGGGCGTGGTCGTACCCCGGCCCTCGGACAGGTTCGTCCCCTCGAACAGGCAGGTCCCGGCGTACGCGAGCGCCGTGTCCGGCGTCGGCATGTTCGGGCTCGGCGGCACCCACGGAAGTCCGGTGGCGCCGAAGAGGAGGTCCCGCCGCCAGCCGGTCATCCGTACGGTCCGCAGCGCGACCGGGTTCCCGGCCAGGAACTCACCGTTGAAGAGCAGCGCCAGCTCCGCCGCCGTCATCCCGTGCGCGAGCGCGATCGGCTCCCGGCCCACGAAGCTCGCGTACGGCCGCTCCAGCACCGGCCCCGCCGCCCGTCGGCCGCCGACCGGGTTGGGCCGGTCCAGGACCACCACCGCCTTGCCGGCCAGCGCGGCCGCGCGCATGCAGTCGTACAGGGTCCAGATGTAGGTGTAGAAGCGCGCCCCGACGTCCTGGATGTCGAAGACGACCGTGTCGATCCCGGCCGCCGTGAACACGTCCGCGAGCTTCTGCCCGCTCTTGTCGTACGTGTCGTACACCGGCAGGCCGGTCGCCGGATCGCGCCCGGCGCCCTCCGAACCGCCCGCCTGGGCCGTCCCTCGGAACCCGTGCTCCGGGCCGAACACCGCGACCAGGTCCACCCGTTCGTCCGCGTGCAGTACGTCGACCAGGTGCCGGGCGTCGGCCGTGATCCCGGTGGGGTTGGTGACCACCCCGACCTTCTGCCCGGCCAGTGCCTCGTACCCGGCCGCGGCGAGGGCCTCGAACCCGGTCCGCACCCGGCCGTCCCGGGGGCCCGCCGTCGGGGCCGAGGCCGAGGCCGCGGATGTGGCCGCGGCCGTCGCCGCAGCCGTCGGGGTTCCCGCGCCCGCGGCCCCGACCACCCCCAGGGCGCCGGTGGTTCCCGCCAGCCCCAGCAACCCGCGTCGCGACAGAGTCATCCCGCCACGCTAGAGGTCCGACCCCTTCCGCCATGACATACCGACTGGTTAGTCTGCCCGGGAATCCGGCAGCCGCCCCCGAAAGGTGATCCCCGTGAGCGCGTACCAGGACCAGCGAGTCGTCGTCACCGGAGCGGGCGGCGGCATCGGCGCCGCCCTCGCAGAGCGGTTCGCCGCCGAGGGGGCCACCGTCGTGGTCAACGACCTCGACGCGGCCAAGGCGGCCTCCGTCGCGGGCGGGATCGGAGCCCGCGCGATCGCCGTCCCCGGTGACGCCTCGGCGATCGTCGAGGAGGCCCGCGAGGCCCTCGGCGGGCGGGTGGACGTCTACTGCGCCAATGCCGGACTCGCCTCGGGCGGCGACGCGTTCGCCGACGAGGCCGTGTGGGAGGCGGCCTGGGACGTCAACGTCATGGCTCACGTCCGCGCCGCCCGCGCACTGCTGCCGGACTGGCTGGAGCGGGGGAGCGGCCGTTTCGTGTCCACCGTCTCCGCCGCCGGGCTGCTGACCATGATCGGGGCCGCCCCGTACAGTGTCACCAAGCACGGTGCCCTCGCCTTCGCGGAATGGCTCTCGCTGACCTACCGCCACCGGGGTGTCCAGGTCCACGCGATCTGCCCGCAGGGGGTGCGCACCGACATGCTGACCGCCGCGGGCTCGGCGGGCGACCTCGTCCTGGCGCCGACCGCGATCGAGCCGGAAGCGGTCGCGGACGCGCTGTTCGACGGCATGGAGAAGGGCCGGTTCTTGATCCTCCCGCACCCCGAGGTCGCGGACTTCTACGCCGCCCGTGCCACCGACCCGGACCGCTGGCTGAGCGGCATGAACCGGCTCCAGCGCACCTGGGAGACCCCGTGACGCCGCAGACCCGCGCGGCGGGGACGGCTGTGGAGCCCTGGTCGGCCGCTGAGCCCGGGGCAGCCGTCGAGCCCGGGGCAGCCGTCGAGCCCGGGGCAGCCGTAGAGCCCGGGACAGCCGTGGAGCCTGAGGCGGTCGTGGAGACCGGAGCGGCCGCGGAGTCCGGGGCAGCCGCGGAGTCCGCGGCGGTCGCGGAGACCGGCGAGACGAGCACGGCCTTGGTGCCGCACGCGGCCGCGGAGCCCGGGCCGGCAGCGGCGTTCGGGCCGGCCGCGCAGACCGGGGCAGCGCCCCGGCCCGCCGCCCGCGCGGAGTCCCGGTACACGGCGAAGCCCTGGCTCGGGCGGCTCAGCCCGGCCCAGCGGGCGCCCGTCGCGCCTCCGCCCAGCGTGCTGCACGCCTTCCGCGCGTCCGCCGCCCGGGCCCCCGAACGCACCGCCCTGGCCTACTTCGACGGCCGGATCGGCTACGCCGAGGCCGACGCGCTCTCCGACTCCGTCGCCGGACACCTCGCCGCACAGGGCGTCGGCCGGGGCGACCGGGTCGCCGTCATGCTCCAGAACACCCCGCACTTCGCCCTCGCCGTCCTGGCCGCCTGGAAGGCCGGGGCGGTGGTCGTCCCGCTCAACCCGATGTACAAGGCCGCCGAGGTCGGCCACATCCTGCGCGACTCCGGGGCCGCCGCGCTGGTCTGCGAGGACCGCGCCTGGGCCGCGTACCTGCGCGAGGCCGCGTACGGCGCCGGCGTGCGGACCGCGCTGACCGCCTCGGACCTGGACTTCCAGACCCGCAACGACATACGGGTCCTCACGCTCGCCGGGCCGGGCCGGCCGTCCGACGCCGCCGACCTCGCCACCGTGGCCCGCCGCGGCCACCCGGCCCCGCCGGACCCGGGCCTCACCGCCGCCGACACCGCCCTCATCAGCTACACCTCCGGGACCTCCGGCACCCCCAAGGGCGCCATGAACCCGCACGGCGCGCTCACCCACAACGCCCTGCGCCAGGTCACCGGGCACCCGATCCCCGAGGGCGCGCGCTACTTCGCCCTCGCCCCGCTCTTCCACATCACCGGCATGGTCTGCGAGCTCGCCGCCTGCTTCGTCAACGCCGGCACCCTCGTCCTGGCCCACCGCTTCGACGCGGGCGTCGTCCTCGACGCCTTCGTCGACCACCGCCCCGACTACGCCGTCGGCCCGGCCACCGCCTTCATGGCCCTCGCCGCCCACCCGGGCGTCACCCCGGAGCACTTCTCCTCGTTCCGGGTGCTCTCCTCGGGCGGCGCCCCGCTCCCGCCCGCGCTCGTCGAGCGGCTGCGCGCCTCCTTCGGCTTCTACCTGCGCAACGGATACGGCCTCACCGAGTCCACCGCCGCCTGCGCCACCGTGCCCGCGCACCGCGAGGCCCCCGTCGACCCGTCCTCCGGCACCCTGTCCGTCGGCGTCCCCGGCGCCGACACCGTCGTGCGCGTCCTCGACGAGCACGGCGCCGAGCTGCCCTTCGGCGAGACCGGCGAGATCGCCGTCCGCGGCCCGCAGGTCGTGCCCGGCTACTGGGGCCTGCCGGCCGAGACCGCGCAGACCTTCCCGGACGGCGAACTGCGCACCGGGGACGTCGGGTTCATGGACGCCGACGGCTGGCTGTACGTCGTCGACCGCAAGAAGGACATGATCAACGCGTCCGGCTTCAAGGTCTGGCCGCGCGAGGTCGAGGACGTCCTCTACACCCACCCCGCCGTCCGCGAGGCGGCCGTCGTCGGCGTCCCGGACCCGTACCGCGGCGAGACCGTGAAGGCCTACGTGAGCCTGCGCCCTGGGGCCTCAGCCGAGCCGGCGGAACTGTCCGCGTACTGCGCCGCGCGCATCGCCGCGTACAAATACCCGCGCCAGGTGGAGATCCTGCCTGTCCTGCCGAAGACGACCAGTGGCAAGATCCTGCGACGGGAACTGCGCGAGCGCGGCTGAAAACAGCCGGAAGCTCGCGCCGCGCCGTACAGGCGAGGGATCAGACAAAGGAAGGTGAGCGCCATGGCCGCCAGGACCACCACGGAGACCGAAGGCACGCACGAGGCCCCGGTACCGCAGCGGCTGCTCGCCGTCGCCACCAGGCTGTTCGCCGAGCGCGGCTACGACCGCACCTCCGTACAGGAGATCGTCGAGGCGGCCGGGGTGACGAAGGGCGCGCTGTACCACTACTTCGGGTCCAAGGACGATCTGCTGCACGAGGTGTACGCGCGGATGCTGCGGCTCCAGCAGCAGCGGCTGGACGCGGTGGCCGATTCCGACGCCCCCGTGGAGGAGCGGCTGCGCGCCGCGGCCGCCGACGTGGTCGTGACCACCATCGAGAACCTCGACGACGCGGCGATCTTCTTCCGCTCGATGCACCAGCTGAGCCCGGAGAAGTTCAAGCAGGTGCGGGCGGAGCGCCGGCGCTACCACGAGCGCTTCCGCGCGCTGGTCGAGGAAGGCCAGCGGGCCGGGGTGTTCTCCACGGCCACGCCGGCCGACCTGGTGGTGGACTACCACTTCGGCTCCGTCCACCACCTCTCCACCTGGTACCGCGCGGACGGCCCCCTCACCCCGAGGGAGGTCGCCGATCACCTCGCAGACCTCCTGCTCCGCGCGCTGCGCCCGTAGCGGGCCCCGGGCTGCCCCGGGACCCGCTACGGGCTCCTACGCTCCCCGCGCTCCTACGGAGTGACCTTCAGGAGCTTGTTCACCGTGCCTGCCGACGGGTTGGTCACCGCGCCCGAGGTCGCCGCCCCCGTCAGGGCCGAGGCGGCCTCGGCCGGGGTCGCGGACGGGTGCCCGGCCAGGTAGAGCGCCGCGGCGCCCGCCACGTGCGGGGTGGCCATGGAGGTGCCGGAGATCGTCTTGGTACCGGTGTCGCTGTCGTTCCAGTCGGACGTGATGTCCGAGCCCGGCGCGTACAGGTCCACCACCGAGCCGAAGTTGGAGAACGGCGACTGCGCGTCGTCGATGGTGCTCGACGCCACGGTGATCGCCTCCGGTACCCGGGCCGGGGAGCCCTGCCCGGCGTCGCTCGCGTCGTTGCCCGCCGCGACGGCGAAGGTGACGCCCGAGGCGATGGCCCGGCGCACCGCCTCGTCGAGCGCCTCGTCCGCGCCGCCGCCCAGGCTCATGTTGGCCACCGAGGGACCCGAGTGGTGCTGGGTGACCCAGTCGATGCCCGCGACGACCTGCTCCGTGGTGCCCGAGCCGTTGTCGTCCAGCACCCGCACCGCGACCAGCTTCGCCTTCTTCGCGACGCCGTGCCCGGTCCCCGCGATGGTGCCGGCCACGTGCGTACCGTGGCCGTTGCCGTCGTCGGCGCTGTCGTCGTTGTCCACCGCGTCGAACCCGGACGTCGCGCGGCCGCCGAAGTCCTTGTGGGTCGTGCGTATGCCGGTGTCGATGACGTACGCGGTGACCCCCTCGCCGGCGCTGTCCGGGTAGCCGTACTTCTTGTCGCCCGCCGTGGCGGTCTGGTCGATCCGGTCCAGCCCCCACGAAGGCGGGTTGTCCTGGTTGGCGTTGATGCTGAACTTCTTGTTCTGCACGACCTTGCCGACGGCCGGGTCCGCCGCGAGCCGCTTGGCCTCGGTCTCGCTCAGCCCTGAGGCCGAGAAGCCGTTGACCCCGGAGGAGTAGGTGCGCTGCAGCTCACCGCCGTACTTGCTGGCGAGCTTTTCCTTGTTCGCGGATGCGTCGAGGATGACGACGTAACTACCGCTGATCGCGCCGGGTGCGCCCAGTCCGTACACCGTGCCCTCGGCCGGTGTCGCCGCTCCCGCCAAGGGGGTGGCGATGAAGGCCACGGCGGCCGCGGCGGCGGCACCCGTGCCGACCGCCGCGTACCGAAAACCGCGGGAGCGCTTGTGAGTTGCCATCTGGAGAGTTCTCCTCGTGTGACGTGTGGGGCGTCAAACTTTCTGGAGAACCCTGTTCCGATTGACAGGCGCAAATCAAGAACGTACCGGCGGTTCGGGGTTGTTCAACAAGGTTTCTTAAAAGGCCCCCCGCATCCCCTTCACCGCGCACACCTGTTCGCCCGAACTCCCGCACGATTCCTTCACGTTCACGGACGGGGCGCGTACTTCTTCAGCTCCCGGTGGGCCAGCGACCGCTGGTGCACCTCGTCCGGGCCGTCGGCCAGCCGCAACGTCCTTGCCGCCGCCCACAGTTCGGCCAGCGGGAAGTCCTGGCTCACCCCGCCCGCGCCGTGCAGCTGCACCGCCTGGTCCAGGATCCCGACCACCGCGCGCGGCGTCGCGATCTTGATGGCCTGGATCTCGGTGTGCGCGCCCCGGTTGCCGACCGTGTCCATCAGCCAGGCCGTCTTCAGCACCAGCAGCCGCAACTGCTCCACCGTGACCCGGGCGTCCGCGATCCAGTTCTGCACGACGCCCTGCGCGGCCAGCTCCTTGCCGAAGGCGGTACGTCCGATCGCGCGCCGGCACATCAGCTCGATCGCCCGCTCCGCCATGCCGATCAGCCGCATGCAGTGGTGGATCCGGCCCGGTCCGAGCCGCGCCTGGGCGATCGCGAAACCGGTCCCCTCCTCGCCGATCAGGTTCGCCGCCGGGACCCGGACCCCGTCGAAGACCACCTCGGCGTGGCCGCCGTGGTCGTGGTCCTCGAACCCGTAGACGGTCATCGCCCGGCGCACCTCGACGCCCGGGGTGTCGCGCGGGACCAGGATCATCGACTGCTGGCGGCGCGGATCGGCGCCCTCCGGGTCGGTCTTGCCCATCACGATGAAGATCTTGCAGTCCGGGTTCATGGCCCCGGAGATGAACCACTTGCGGCCGGTGACCACGTACTCGTCACCGCTCGCCGAACGCTCGATGCGGGTCTCGATGTTCGTCGCATCCGAGGAGGCCACGTCCGGCTCGGTCATCGCGAAGGCGGACCGGATCTCCCCGGCCAGCAGCGGCTCCAGCCACTGCTTCTTCTGCTCCTCGTCGCCGAACTGCGCGAGCAGCTCCATGTTCCCGGTGTCCGGGGCGGCGCAGTTCGTCGCCGTCGGCGCCAGGTGCGGGCTGCGGCCGGTGATCTCGGCGAGCGGGGCGTACTGGAGGTTGGTCAGCCCGGCGCCGTGCTCGGCGTCGGGCAGGAAGAGGTTCCACAGGCCCTGACGGCGCGCCTCGGCCTTCAGTTCACCGAAGACGGCCGGGGTGTCCCAGGGCGAGGCCAGCCGCGCGCGCTGCTCGGCGGCGACGGGTTCCGCCGGGTACACGTACTCGTCCATGAACGCGAGGAGCCGCTCACGGAGTTCCTCGGTCCGGGCGTCGAATGCGAAGTCCATGGGTGTGTCAGCCTTCCTGGCCGTTCTGGAACGTACGGGGGGCCTGGAGGGTGGTCAGGCCGTGCTCGATGAAGACCGGGACCAGTTCGCCGATCCGGTCGAAGCCCGCGCCCACCGTCTGCCCGAGCGTGTAGCGGTAGTGGATGCCTTCGAGGATCACCGCGAGCTTGAACCAGGCGAAGGCCGTGTACCAGGCGATCGCCCCGGTGTCCCGTCCCGAGCGGGCGGCGTAGCGCTCGATCAACTCGGCCGGCGCCGGGTGGCCCGGCGCCGCGCTCGTCGTGCTGACCGGGGAGTCGGTCAGCCCCAGGTCCGAGCTGTACATCACCAGCAGCCCGAGGTCCGTCAGCGGATCGCCGAGCGTGGACATCTCCCAGTCCAGCACCGCCCGGATCGTGTCGTCCGGTCCGCCGATCAGCACGTTGTCGAGCCGGAAGTCCCCGTGCACCACCGTGGGGGCGGGGGAGTGCGGCAGGGCCCGGCCGAGCGCGCCGTGCAGCTCGTCGATCCCGGCCAGCTCCCGGCCCCGCGAGGCCGCCAGCTGCTTGCCCCAGCGCCGCAGCTGCCGGTCGAGGAATCCCTCGGGCCGGCCGAAGTCGCCCAGACCCACCGCCTCCGGATCCACCGCGTGCAGCTCGACCAGGGTGTCCACCAGGCCCAGCACCGCCCGCCGGGTCCGCTCCGGGCCGATGGCGGCGAGCTCGCCGGCCGTCCGGTACGGCACCCCGGCCACGTACTCCATGACGTAGAACGGCGCACCGAGCACCGTCTCGTCCTCGCATAGCAGCAAGGGCTGCGGCACCGGTACGGCCGTGCCGTGCAGCGCCGCGATGACCCGGTGCTCGCGCCGCATGTCGTGCGCGGTGGCCAGGACGTGGCCGAGCGGCGGGCGCCGCACCACCCAGCGGGAGCTGCCGTCGGTGATCTCGTACGTGAGGTTCGAGCGGCCGCCCTCGATCAGCCGGCCGCTCAGCGCCCCGGCGACGAGTCCCGGCAGCGCGGCGTCGAGATGGCCGCGCAGCCGCTCCAGATCGAGACCGCGTGGGTCGGCCGGGCCGGGGGCTGGAGCTGAGGTCATGGTGCGCGCCTCCGTACGGAGTTGACGACGACGAAACGAACGAGAGCCATCATGCCGACCAGTCGGTATGCCGTCCAGAGGGAGCGGCCGACGAGTCCGGCCCGGACCGGCCGGGCGCGGGGCCCGGCCGGATCCGGCTCGAGGGCCGGGCCCCATCCGGCTCGGGGCCCGCCCCGGTCAGGCGTGGCAGAGGATCGGCGTCCCGCCGTTCATCACCGTCATGTCCCGCAGCACCGCCAGGATGTCCAGCGGCGCCCCCTCCGGCTCCCCGGCCAGCTCCGCGTACGCCCGGTGTACGTTCGCCACCAGCCGCTCGCTCTCCCGCCAGGCCGCGAACTCGCCGAGGTCCGCCTGCCGGGCCACCTCCAGCGGGGTCAGGCCCTTCGCCCGGCCCTCCCCGGCCAGCTCGGCCACGTACCGCAGGTAGCGCTCGGTGGAGTCGTAGGCCGAGGGGTCGGTCAGCGGCCCGTGCCCCGGTACGACGGTCTCCGCGCCCAGCGAGCGCAGCAGCTCCAGCGCCCGCAGCGACCCGGCCAGCGAGCCCATCGCCAGGAACGGCGTCCCCCCGGCGAAGACCAGGTCGCCGGTGAACACGGTGCGCTGCCGCGGCAGCCAGACGAGGGAGTCCCCGGTGGTGTGCGCGACGCCCGGGTGGATGACCCGTACCTCGGTGTCGCCCACGTAGAGGGTCGTCCGGTCGCTGTACGTGAGGTCGGGCGCGGTGATCTCTATGGCCCCGAAGTCGGTGGCCGGCCAGATCATCTCCAGCTGGTGTCCGGCCGCGAGCTGCTCGGCCCGCGCGTTGTCGTGCCCGAGGATCAGTGCGTCGGGGGCGAACACGCCGTTGCCGTAGGTGTGGTCTCCGTGGTGGTGGGTGTTGACCACCATGCGCGGCAGCGGCGCCCCGGCCGCCACCACCGCGTCGCGCAGCGCCAGCGCCCGCCGCTCGGTGGCGGCGGTGTCGATGAGCAGCGTGCGGCCGCCGTCACTGACCCAGCCGGCGTTGTTGAGGCACCAGCCGCCGTCCGGCTGGACGTAGGCGTGGACCCCGGCGGCGGGCTGGACGACGTAGGGCTCGTCGACGGTCATGTGCGCTCTCCCCGGCTCGCTGTGACAGGCAGTCGGCATCCTGCCAGCCGTCACGGCGCCGGGGGAGAGCAGGGGGTGGGGACCCTGGTGCCGTGACCGCACTAGTGGTCGTCGTAGTGGCCGTCGTGCTCGGCGTGGCGGTGGCCGTCGTGGACGTAGTCCACGTGGTCCCCGTGCGGGACCGCCTCGTGCCCGCAGCCCGGGCGGTGGGCGTGGTCGTGGTCGGCGTGGGCCGTGTGGCCCGAGGGCTCGCACTCGTCCCAGTGCCCGGAGTGCTCGCGGTGCAGGTGGCCGTCGTGCGCGTAGTCGACGTGGTCGCCGTGTTCGACCTCCGTGTGGCCACAGCCGGGGCCGTGCGTGTGCTCGTGCGTGGGGTGTTCGTGGTGCAAGGTCGTCATGCGGCCGAGGCTAGTGCGAATCATCCGGGATCGCCCGTTCTGTCCCCCAGTGGCGTGGGGACGCGCGACAAGGCGGACCATCACATCAGCGGCTCAGAGGATCACCGCCACCGCGAACGCCGCCAGCGCCACCGTGCACGCCACCACCGCCAGCGACGTGCGCGGCGCCAGTGCCGGCGGCCGGTCCGCCGCCAGCTCCCGGATCCGCCGGTGCGCCGCCCACAGGAACGCCACCCACACCAGCGCGATCACCGCCGCCCCGCCCACCTCCGTCGGCGAGCCGGAGCCGCGCAGGGCCGCCCGCAGGGCCAGCACCGCCACCACCGAGCACGCCAGCGTCGTACGCCGCCACGCGAGCCGGGTCCGCTCCGGCTGGAGCCCGGCGTCGCGCGCCACCGCGCCGGAGCCGCCGCCGGAAGGGCTCACCGCTCACCGCCCCGTCGTCCAGCCGAGCAGCACGACCACCACCATCGCCACCGCGACCAGTCCCACCCCCAGGCTCAGCACCACCGGGAACCGCGACAGCGGCAGGTCCTCGGCCCGCCGCATCGCCCGCTCGCACCGCACCCAGTGGTTCACCGCCCGCAGTGCACACGCCGCGCCCACCAGGAGCAGCGCGAGCGCCATCCCGACCCGCACCCCCCAGCGCAGGTCCGGCAGGAACTGGTCCACCGCGAAACCACCGCCCACCAGCGCCAGCGCCGTCCGGATCCAGGCCAGGAAGGTGCGCTCGTTGGCGAGCGAGAACCGGTAGTCGGGAGTCTCGCCCTCGTCCCTCAGCCGCTGCGGCGCGAACCACAGCCGGACATCCTTGGCGAATTCGATCACCCGGCCAATCTACTGGCGGGGCTCCCGGTACGCGCGCAGCCGCCGGTAGGCCTCCAGCCCGTCCGGCACCCAGGGCCACACCCCGTCGGCCACCCGCGCCGCCAGCTCCTCCTCCGTGAGCCAGGCGTGCCACGCCACCTCCGACGCCTGCGGCGACACCGGCAGCTCGCACCGCACCTCGTGCACGTACGACCACCAGGCCCCGCCCGGCCCCTCGTACAGGAACTTGAACAGCGGCTCCGGCTGCCCCAGGCCCGTCACCCCCAGCTCCTCCTCGGCCTCGCGCAGCGCGGCGCCCGCGTAGTCCTCCCCGGCGCCCAGCACCCCGCCCACGAACATGTCGTAGGCCGAGGGGAACACCAGCTTCGACGCGGTCCGCCGGTGCACGAAGATCCGCCCCTCGGGGTTCCTGGCCAGCACGAACACGCACCGGTGGAGCAGCCCGCGGGCGTACACCTCCCCGCGCGGCGCCCGCCCCGTCACCCGGTCGTCCCGGTCCACCACGTCCAGTACTTCATCAGCGGCACTCACGGCGATCATCCAACCACGCGGCCATCCGGCCACCACTGTTGACTGGTTACCGCTCCGTAGCCAAGGATCTGCCCCACCACAGCGACCGGAGGACGGGTGCCCATGCAGTACGACGCAGACGTGATCGTGATCGGGGCCGGGCTGGCCGGCCTCGTGGCCACCGCCGAGCTCGTCGACGCGGGCCGCAAGGTCATCCTGCTCGACCAGGAACCCGAGCAGTCCATCGGCGGCCAGGCGCACTGGTCCTTCGGCGGTCTCTTCTTCGTCGACTCGCCCGAACAGCGCCGGATGCGGATCAAGGACAGCCGCGAACTCGCCCTCCAGGACTGGTCCGGAACCGCCGGCTTCGACCGCGAGGAGGACGCCTGGCCGCGCCGCTGGGCCGAGGCGTACGTGGACTTCGCGGCCGGCGAGAAGCGGCCGTGGCTGCACGCCCGGGGCGTCCGCTTCTTCCCCGTCGTCGGCTGGGCGGAGCGCGGCGGCTACGACGCCAACGGCCACGGGAACTCCGTCCCCCGCTTCCACATCACCTGGGGCACCGGCCCCGGCCTGGTCGAGCCCTTCGAACGCCGGGTCCGCGCCGGGGTGGCCCGCGGCCTCGTCCAGCTCCGGTTCCGCCACCGGGTCACGGGCCTCGGGCGCACCGCGGGCGCCCTGGACACCGTGACGGGCGAGATCCTGGCGCCCTCGGACGCCGTACGGGGCACCGCGAGCGGCCGCGAGAGCACCGGGGAGTTCTCCCTGCGGGCCCAGGCGGTGATCGTCACCAGCGGCGGCATCGGCGGCAACCACGACCTCGTGCGCAAACAGTGGCCCGCCCGCCTGGGCACCCCGCCGGACCGGCTGCTCTCCGGGGTCCCGGCGCACGTGGACGGCCTGATGCTGGGCATCGCGGAGGAGGCGGGCGCCAGCCACATCAACAAGGACCGGATGTGGCACTACACCGAGGGCATCGGCAACTGGAACCCGATCTGGGACAAGCACGGCATCCGCATCCTGCCCGGCCCGTCCTCCCTCTGGCTGGACGCCACCGGCAAGCGGCTGCCCGTACCGCTCTTCCCGGGGTTCGACACCCTCGGCACCCTCGACCACATCATGAAGACCGGCCACGACCACACCTGGTTCGTGCTCAACCAGCGCGTCATCGGCAAGGAGTTCGGCCTCTCGGGCTCCGAGCAGAACCCGGACCTGACCGGGAAGTCCGTCCGCGGCGTCGTCGACCGCGCGCGGCAGGCGGTGCCCGGGCCGGTCAAGGCGTTCATGGACCACGGCGCGGACTTCGTCGTCGAGCGGGACCTGGCCGCGCTGGTGCGCGGCATGAACGCGGTGACCGGGGCGGACCTCCTCGACGAGGCCACCGTTCGGGGCGAGATCGTGGCCCGGGACCGGGAGATCGCCAACCCCTTCACCAAGGACCTCCAGGTGACGGCCATCCACGGCGCCCGCAAGTACCTGGGCGACCGGCTGATCCGCACCGCCGCGCCGCACCGGATCCTGGACCCGAAGGCGGGCCCGCTGATCGCCGTCCGGCTCTCGATCCTGACCCGCAAGTCCCTGGGCGGCCTGGAGACCGACCTCTCCTCCCGTGTCCTGACCGGGTCCGGCGCCCCCCTGCCCGGCCTGTACGCGGCGGGCGAGGCGGCCGGCTTCGGCGGCGGCGGCGTCCACGGCTACCGCGCACTGGAGGGCACCTTCCTCGGCGGCTGCATCTTCTCCGGCCGCGCCGCCGGCCGCGCGGCCGCCGCGGCGGTCTCCTGACCCCGGGGCGGGGTCGCGGCGGTCGTCCGGCCGCTGCGGCCCCGCCGCGCCCCGGTCAGGGGACCGCGCCCCGGTCAGGGGACCGCGCCCCGGTCAGGGGACCGCGCCCCGGTCAGGGGACCGCGCCCCGGTCAGGGGACCGCGCCCCGGTCAGGCGGCCGCGCCCCGGCTAGGCGACCGGGAGCCGGGCGAGGACGCGGAACCGCTCCATCACCACCAGCGTGTCGTCGTCCACCGTGTACCCCGGGTCCCCCAGCGCCTCGCGGACCGGCTCGCTGTGCCAGAACCCCTCGTGCGAGGCACGCCATTCGGCCACGGACGCGTACCCCTCGCCCTCGTCCAGCGCGTGCCGCAGGTCCACCTCCGCGAGCCGCACCACCCGTACGTCCGTCACCTCCACCACCGCCACCGCGCGCTCCGCCGAGTCCATCAGGAGGCTCCGCTCACCCGGCACCGGCAGCGGCTCGCCCTCCGCCTCGTACTCCGGGAGCAGCCCCGTCGTCGCGGTCTTCGCGCCGCTCAGCACGGCCGCCACGAGCTCGTCGCGCATCGGTCCGGGGAACCCCAGCAGGTACGGGGGAAGATCGTCATAGTCGGTCATTCCCCGACCCTACGACGGCCGGCGGCCCGGCCCCGCGCCCACCCCGCAACCGGAACGGGCGCCTCAACTCACCCCCTCGTCACACCAGTTGAAACACGCCACCCAGTGGCCTGGACCTTGACGCGGAGCTGTGCGTACCGCTTTGCTGTGCGTGATCATCCGGATGCGCTCGCCGGGTGGCCCCCTTGCCCGCCTGCCCGCCCGCGCCCGCGTCCTGGAGGGAACCCGCGGTGTCCCCGCCCCCGCCGCCCCTTCCCCGCGCCCGCAAGCGGGACGCGCAGCTCTTCGACTCCGCCCTCTGCGACACCGAACTGGTCGACGTACGCAGCCAGTTCACCCAGGGCAGGTGGTCCAGGGCCCGCGCCCTCCTCGCCGGCACCGGCGACGACTGGGACCGCCGCGGCCACCGCGTCGTCGTCCTCGCCGAAACCCCCGCAGCCACCGCCTGGGCCCGCGAATGGCTGCTCGCCGAACCCGACAGCGTCGACGCCGCCACCCTCCTCGCCTGCGCCGCCGTCTTCGCCGCCCTGCGCGGCAAGGGCACCCCCCAGGCCGCAGAGGAGGCCTGCCGCCGCGCCGCCGCCCTGCACCCCGGCGACCCCACGCCCTGGCTCGGCCTGCTCCTGCTCTCCCGGGCCTTCGGCTCCGAGGAGGAGTTCAGCCGCCACTTCGACCAGGTCCGGGCCCGGCACCGGGAGCACCACCACGCCCACCACCTGATGGTCGCCAAGCTGGCCGAGCGCACCCCCGCAGTCGGCCACGACCCGCTCCACGAGGTCTACGACTTCGCCTCCTGGGCCGCCGAGGAGTCCCCGGCCGACTCCCCGCTCGCGGTGCTCCCCGTCATCGCGCACGCCGAGCGCTACCGGGTGCTCGCCGCGACCCACGGCCACACCTTCGAGAGCGCCGCCGACCACTGGTCCGGCCGCCGGGCCCGCCAGGTGCTGCGCTCCGCCTTCGACTGGTGGCTGGAGTGGGAGCGCGAGGACCACCCCCGCAACCGGGTCGACCTCAACTTCCTCGCCCACGCCAAACTCTGCGAGGGCCGCCCCGCCGAGGCCGCCGCCCTCTTCCACCGCATCGGACGGCACGCCACCCGCGCCCCCTGGTCCTACCCGGACCTCGACCCGCACAAGGCCTTCCTCGCCGCCCGCAACGCCGCACTCGGCTCCGCCTAGCGCCGAAAGGCCCCGCACCGCCCCCGCACGGCCCCGCACCGCCCCCGCTCACGCCCCGCCACCACCGCCCCGCGAAAGGACGCCGCCATGCCGACGGGCAGATCCACCACGGCCTCGAACCCGGCCGAGATACGCACGTACAAGGGCGAGGACCGCGCCCTGCGCGCGGGCCGCCTCGGCACCGCCGGACTGCTGCTCTCGGTCCTGGCCGCCAGCGCGCCCCTCATGGTCGTCGCCGGTGTCATGCCCACCACCTTCGGCGTGATGGGCATCGTCGGCCAGCCCCTGCTGTTCGTGATCCTCGGCGCCGTCCTCGCCCTGTTCAGCATCGGCTACGCCGAGATGAGCCGGCACGTCCACAACGCCGGCGCCTTCTACGCCTACATCGCGCGCGGCCTCGGCCCCACCGCCGGAGCCGCCGCCTCGGTCGTCGCCCTCGTCGCGTACAGCGCCATGCAGGTCGGCGTCTTCGGCATCCTCGGCTTCGAGATCTCCGGCCTCTTCGCCACCTACCTGGAGATCGAGATCGCCTGGTGGATCCCCGCCCTGCTCGCGGTCGCCGCCACCGGCGCCCTCGGCTGGCTGAAGATCGACCTCAACGCCAAGGTGCTCGGCGTCCTCCTCCTCATCGAGTGCGTCCTCGTCGTCATCTTCGACCTCGCCGCCCTCGCCAAGCCCGGCACCGAAGGCCTCTCCCTGCACGCCTTCAACCCCGACACCCTCGGCGGCGCCGGCCTCGGCACCGCCCTGTGCTTCTGCATCGCCGCCTTCGTCGGCTTCGAGCAGTCCCCGGTCTACGCCGAGGAGACCAGCAAGCCGCACATCGTCGTCTCCCGGGTGATGTTCCTCGCCGTCGGTTTCGTCGCCCTGTTCTTCGCGCTCAGCGCCTGGGCCCTCACCGTCGCCACCGGCCCCTCCGAGGTGGTCAAGGCCTCCGCCGACGCCGGACCGGGCCTGCTGTTCCAGCTCACCGAGAGCCGCCTCGGCACCACCTTCACCGACGTCCTGCACGTGCTCTTCGTCACCGGCATGTTCGCGGCCATGCTCAGCTTCCACAACGTCGTCGCCCGCTACGCCTTCGCCATGGGCCGCGAGGGCTTGCTCCCGGCCGCCTTCGGCCGCACCAACCCCGGCACCGGCGCCCCCGGCACCGGCTCGCTCCTCCAGACCGGCGTCGCCGCCGTCGTCGTCCTGGCCTTCGCCCTCACCGACGACATGCCGGCCGGCGACCCGACCGCGCCCGTCCTGCACCTGTTCACCTGGATGGGCAGCGTCGGCGCCCTCGGTGTGACGCTCCTCATGGCCACCGCCTCCATCGCCGTCATCGCCTTCTTCGTCCGCCGCGGCACCGCCGGTGCCCAGGTCTGGCGGCTCGTCGCGGCCGGCCTCTCCGGGCTCGCGCTCATCGGCATCGCCGTCTACACCGTCAAGGACTTCGGCGTCCTGGTCGGCGCCGAGGAGGGCTCCGCGCTCAGCTGGGTACTGCCCGCGATCATCGCCGCCGCCGCCCTCGTCGGGCTCGCGAGCGGCCTCGTGCTGCGCCGCCGCGACCCCGGGGCGCACAGCCGCATCGGCCTCGGGAACGAGGCGTTCCGCCTCGACCAGGCCGCCGGATCCGGCCCGGCCGAGTAGCCCCGGCCACCACGCTTTCCAGCTCCCACGAAGCCCCCGGCACCCGTTTCCATGGTCGCCGGGGGCTTCCGCATGCACAGTCGGGTTTGGGCGGGTGGCGGGCCTCATGGTCTCCTGGGGCATAAAAACCCACCGGAACGCGGCACAGGGGTTACCACCCAGCTCCCCTGCGCGGCGGTTCCGCACTGCCTGTCCCACCCACGAAGGCGAAGTCCTACATGAGTGACCGCACCTTGACCGAGGCCCCTGCCCCGGCGTCTTCCCGCCATGTCGACGCCGGCGACGAGGGCTACAGCAAGGACCTCAAGTCCCGCCACATCAACATGATCGCGATCGGCGGAGCGATAGGCACCGGCCTGTTCCTCGGAGCCGGAGGCCGCCTCGCCGGCGCCGGACCCTCCCTCGCGATCGCCTACGCGGTGTGCGGCGTCTTCGCCTTCTTCGTCGTCCGGGCCCTCGGCGAGCTCGTCCTGTACCGCCCCTCCTCCGGCGCCTTCGTCTCGTACGCGCGCGAGTTCATGGGGGAGAAGGGCGCCTACACGGCCGGCTGGCTGTACTTCCTCAACTGGTCCACGACCACCGTGGCCGACATCACCGCCGCCGCGACCTACGCCCACTTCTGGTCGATGTTCACCAGCGTCCCCCAGTGGGCGCTGGCCTTGATCGCGCTCGCCGTCGTCCTCACCGCGAACCTGATCTCGGTGAAGTACTTCGGTGAGATGGAGTTCTGGTTCTCCCTGGTCAAGGTCGCCGCCCTGGCGATCTTCCTGATCGTCGCGATCTACCTGGTCGCCACCAGCCACGACATCGGCGGGCACACCCCGGGCCTGTCCAGCATCACCGACAACGGCGGCATCTTCCCCTCCGGCGTCCTCCCGATGCTCCTGGTCGTCCAGGGCGTGGTCTTCGCCTACGCCTCCGTCGAGCTGTGCGGCGTCGCCGCCGGTGAGACCGAGAACCCCGAGAAGATCATGCCGAAGGCGATCAACTCGATCATGTGGCGCGTCGGTCTGTTCTACGTCGGCTCGGTCGTCCTGCTCGCGATGCTCCTGCCGTACACCGAGTACTCCTCCGACCAGAGCCCGTTCGTCACGGTCTTCGACAAGCTCGGCGTCCCCGGCACCGCCGGCATCATGAACCTGGTCGTCCTGACCGCCGCCCTCTCCAGCCTGAACTCCGGCCTCTACTCCACCGGCCGCATCCTGCGCTCGATGGCCATGTCCGGCTCCGCGCCGAAGTTCACCGCCCGCATGAACAAGGGCAAGGTCCCCTACGGCGGCGTCCTGTTCACCGCCGCCTTCGGCCTCGCCGGCGTGGGCCTGAACTACCTGATGCCGAAGGACGCCTTCGAGCTGGTCCTGAACTTCGCCTCGCTGGGCATCCTCGGCACCTGGGCGATGGTCATGATCTGTTCGCTGTTCTTCTGGCGCCGGGCGCAGCAGGGCCTCGTGGAGCGCCCCTCCTACCGCCTGCCCTGGGCTCCGTACACCCAGATCGTCACCCTGGTCTTCCTGGTCACGGTGCTGGTCCTGATGTGGTGCGACGGCGGTGTGGGCCGCACCACGGTGATGCTGGTCCCGGCCATCGCCGCCGCACTGGTCCTCGGCTGGTTCCTCGTCCGCGGCCGCGTGGCCGAACTCGCCGCAGCCCGGGACTGACCCCTCCCCGCCCGACGACGAAGGACCCCGCTCGACGGCGGGGTCCTTTCTCGTTCTTCCGGCTCGGAGCGCCGCGGCCGGTCAGGCCCTCTTCACCACGCTGGACTTCAGCTGCATGGCCCCGAACCCCTCGATCCGGCAGTCGATGTCATGGCCGTCGACACCGTCCACGAGCCGGATGTTGCGCACCTTGGTCCCGGCCTTGATCCCGGAGGCGCTGCCCTTGACCTTGAGCGCCTTGACGACGGTCACGGAGTCGCCGTCCCGCAGGACGTTGCCCACGGAGTCCTTGACGACCCGGTCCCCGCCGCCCTCGGGCCCGCGCTCCGCATCCTCGGCGGGCACCCACTCGTGCCCGCACTCCGGGCAGACGACCAGCGCGTTCATCTCGTAGGTGTAGGCACAGGAACATCTGGGGCAGGGGGGAAGGTTCTCGATCACATCGCCAGAATATCCCCGCCCGCTCCGCGGCACGGACCCGGCGACCCCCGCAAACACAGGAAGACCCCAGCTGGGCTGGGGTCTTCCGTTGGTGTCCGAGGGGGGACTTGAACCCCCACGCCCGATAAAGGGCACTAGCACCTCAAGCTAGCGCGTCTGCCATTCCGCCACCCGGACAAGGTGTCTGTCTCGCGGCCCTTGGCCGTTCCGACGTGGAAAACATTACCAAACATTCCGGGGGCCCGATCACACCCCCCATCGGCCGGGGATCGTCCTTGGGGAGAGCGGCCCGGAGCGGGAGGATGGGAGGAGTTCGGTACCGATCAGTGGGAGGAAGCAGCGTGAGCCAGACGAGCGCGGGCAGGACCGTTTCCGGCGAGGACGAGGTCGTCGACCTCTGCCGGGACCTCATCCGGATCGACACCAGCAACTACGGGGACCACTCCGGCCCCGGTGAGCGCAAGGCGGCCGAGTGGGTCGCCGAGCAGCTCGCCGAGGTCGGCCTGGAGCCGCAGATCTTCGAGTCGCACAAGGGGCGCGCCTCGACCGTCGCGCGGATCGAGGGCGAGGACCCGTCGCGGCCCGCCCTGCTGATCCACGGGCACACCGACGTGGTTCCGGCCAACGCCGCGGACTGGACGTACGACCCGTTCGCGGGCGAGATCGCCGACGGCTGCCTGTGGGGCCGGGGCGCGGTCGACATGAAGGACATGGACGCGATGACGCTCGCCGTCGTGCGCGACCGGATGCGCAGCGGCCGCAAGCCCCCGCGCGACATCGTGCTGGCCTTCCTCGCGGACGAGGAGGCGGGCGGGATCCACGGGGCCCGGTACCTCGTGGACAAGCACCCCGGGCTGTTCGAGGGCGTCACCGAGGCGATCGGCGAGGTGGGCGGGTTCTCGTTCACGGTCAACGAGAACCTGCGGCTCTACCTCGTGGAGACCGCCCAGAAGGGCATGCACTGGATGCGGCTCACGGTCGAGGGCACCGCGGGCCACGGCTCGATGACGAACAACGACAACGCCATCACCGAACTCTGCGAGGCCGTCGGCCGGCTCGGCCGCCACACCTGGCCGGTGCGCGTGACCAAGACCGTACGGTCTTTCCTGGACGAGCTCTCGGACGCCCTCGGCACCCCCCTCGACCCCGACGACATGGACGCCACGCTCGCCAAGCTCGGCGGCATCGCCAAGATGGTCGGCGCCACCCTGCGCAACTCCGCCGCCCCGACGATGCTGGGCGCCGGCTACAAGGTCAACGTCATCCCCGGCCAGGCCACCGCGCACGTGGACGGCCGCTTCCTGCCGGGCTACGAGGACGAGTTCTTCGCCGACCTCGACCGGATCCTCGGCCCGCGCGTGAAGCGGGAGGACGTCCACGGGGACCGGGCGCTGGAGACGGACTTCGACGGCAAGCTCGTCGACGCCATGCAGGGCGCCCTCAAGGCCGAGGACCCGATCGCGCGCGCCGTCCCGTACATGCTCTCGGGCGGCACGGACGCGAAGTCCTTCGACGACCTCGGGATCCGCTGCTTCGGCTTCGCGCCGCTGCAGCTGCCGCCGGAGCTCGACTTCGCCGGGATGTTCCATGGCGTGGACGAGCGCGTTCCGGTGGAGGGGCTGAAGTTCGGCGTGCGCGTGCTCGACCGATTCATCGACAACGCCTGAGATTCGGGTGGGTGTGCGGATTCCACTGAGAAGAGTGAATGCGCTCATACGCTCGTAGCCCCGGTGATCCCTCCTCGTTACAGGTGGTGCGGTCCGCGGCTGGGACCGCACTTGCCTACTAGGAGGAACAATGCTCAAGAAGGTTGTCGCCGCTGCGGCTGCCACCGGTGGTCTGCTGCTCGCTGGTGCGGGCCTGGCTTCCGCCGACGCGGGTGCCCAGGGTGCGGCCATCGGCTCCCCCGGTGTGCTGTCCGGCAACGTCGTTCAGGTCCCGGTCCACATCCCGGTCAACGTCTGCGGCAACACCGTGAACGTCATCGGCCTGCTGAACCCGGCCTTCGGCAACACCTGCGTCAACGCCTGACGCATCTGAAGTTCTGGCCCCGGAGCGCATTCCAGCGTTCCGGGGCCGCCGGGCTTTCCGGCCCGGAACCAGATCTTTTCGGCGTACGCGGCGGGGGAGCAGGCACGGCCGGTACGCCGACCGAACGAGCACGTCAGGGGACGAGTACAGATGCGACGACAGGTCACCAGGAAGACGCTGGTCACGATGGCGGCGGCGGGTGGTGTTCTCGCGCTGGGCGGGGGCTACGCACACGCGGATTCGGGGGCGTCCGCGTCCGGACACGCCGCGAACTCTCCGGGCCTTCTGTCCGGGAACAACGTCCAGGCGCCCGTGGACGCGCCGGTGAACCTCTGCGGGAACACGATCACGGTGGTGGGAGGGCTGAACCCGGCCTTCGGCAACCACTGCTCGAACGTGGCCAAGCCGGGGAAGCCCGGCAAGCCGGGTCACCCGGGCCACCCCGGAAACCCGGGCCACCCCGGTCATCCCGGAAACCCGGGCCACCCCGGCGGTCCGGACGAGCCGTGCGACGGCGACGAGCCCGGTCACCCGGGCGGCGAGCACCCGGGCCACCCCGGTGGCGAGCACCCGGGCCACCCCGGTACGCCGGGCCACCCCGGCGGCGACCACAACGGCGGCGGCGACCAGCCGGGCACCCCGGGAACGCCCGGGAACCCCGGCGGTGACCACCCGGACACCCCCGGTACGCCCGGCACCCCCGGCGGCGAACACCCCGGCACCCCCGGCGCCCCGGGAACGCCGCCCGGCAACCCCGGTGCTCCGAACACGCCCGGTACGCCCGGCACCCCCACGGCCCCCGGCCAGGGGACGGGTGTCACGCCGGTCACGCACCCCGCCCAGGGGACCGGCTCCACTCCCGGCCAGGGACTGGCGGCCACCGGCGCCGGTGACGTCCTCAGCGCGGGCGTACCGCTCGCCGGCGGCCTGCTGCTCGGCGGCGCCGTGCTCTACCGGCGGGCGCGCAACGCCGCCTGACCGGCGCGTACGACGCGGGTCCCGCCAGGGACCCGCGTCACCAGGTGGCGCGTACCTGGCGGATGATCCGGCGGCGCAACCGCACCCGGCGACTGCCGTCCCGGTGCAGCGTCAGCCGGTCGAGTTCCCAGTTCCCGTACTCGGCATGATCGGTCAGCAGGCGGGTCGCCTCCTTGCGGGGAACACCGCGGGGCACGTACACGTCGACAAATTCGTATTCCGGCATCGCATCTATTGTGCAAGCAGCGCCCTGCTACGGATAGCGTCTGCACTATGTCTGATGCCGCTCTGCCCACTGTTGCCGAGGTACGCGCCGCCGCCGAGGCGGTCAAGGCCGCGCTCGACCGTCACCTCGCCGCGGTCGAGAGCAGGACCGGGGAGGAGGACCCGGCCGTCTACGCGGCGTTCAACGAACTCGCCGCCGCCGCCGAGGAGTACGACGAGCTCCTCTACGACCGGTACGACGAGGTCACCCCGTTCGAGATCCCCACGCCCGAGGACCCCGTCCCGTACACCGGCCCCACCGAGCCCGCCGCCTTCAGCGTGCTCATCCGCCGCGACTACGCCGTCGTGGAGCCGCAGCGGCTCGTCGCCCAGGCCGAGCGCCTCACCGCGCTCGACCGGGACGCCGACCTCGGTGACGAGGCCGGTTCCGCCGGTGCGCTGGGCGTGCTGTTCGGGGAGTACGAGCCCGACGAAATCGCCTCCCGTTACAAGGAGTTCGGTCTCGAAGAGGGCGACTCCACGCTCTGGATCGCGACGTCGGAGGAGGTCGCCGAGCCGGGGGAGTGGCTCAACTCGCCCTTCGGGCACACCGATCCGCAGGACGTACTGCACCGCTTCGACGTGAGCTCCGTCTTCGACGAGGAGTCGGAGGACTACGAGGACGACGAGGCGGCGGACGAAGAGGACGAGGACGACGACGAGCCCGTGGAGCCCGGCCTGGCCCCGGCCTAGGCCCCGGTCCGGGCCCCGGCCCAGGTCCCGGCAGCGCCGAGAGTGCGGCCCCCGCCCAGCCGGGCGGGGGCCGCTCCCGTCACTGGCCGGGCTGTTCCCGCGCCGCCTCGAACAGGGTGCGCAGCAGGCTCGTGAGCCGGGTCGTGCGCGGCTTCGGCGGCACCTCCGCGACCGCGCGCGCCAGCGCCTGGTCCACGCCGTGCACGACGGAAAGGTGCCGCTCGGCCCGCCCGAACGCGGTGTAGACCCAGTCCCGCGACAGGGCCTGCGCCGCGTCACCCGGCAGTACGACGACCACCGCCGGCCAGCGCGCGCCCACCGCCTGGTGCGCCGTCACCGCCCAGCCGTGCCGCACCTGCGACTCCACCCGCTCCTTCGGTACGACGATCCGCGCGCCGGCGGCGTCCAGGTGCAGCCCCTGAGCGTCGGCCGACACCACCGCGGCCGGTACCGCCCTCCCGGGCGCGGGTACGTGGACCACCCGGTCACCCGGGTCGAAGCCGCCGAACCGGCCGGGGCCGGGGTTGAGCCGCTCCTTGAGGGCGGCGTTCAGGGCGCGGGTCCCGGCGGAGCCGCCGTGGCCCGGGGTGATGACCTGGACGCTGTCCGCGGGGATCCCGAAGGCGCGCGGCACCGATTCGGCCACCAGCTGCACGGTGCGGTGGACGGCCTCCCCGGCGTCGCGCACCGGGACGATGACGACCTCCTTGCCGGGGGCGTCGACCTGGTTCAGCTCCCCGATCCCGATGCCGGAGACGAGCTCGCCGACCGGGCCGGGGTCGGGGACGCGGGAGACCACCTGGGGGCAGGCGCGGGCCGCCAGGAGATCGGCGAACACCCGCCCCGGACCGGCTGACCCGAGCACCGCGGGGTCCCCGGACAGCACCAGTCGGGCGCCGTCGGGGACGGACTCCACCAGCGCGGCCGCCGCCTCCACGTCCAGCTGCGGGGCGTCCAGGAGGATGAGCAGGTCCAGCGCGAACTGCCCGTCGGCGTCGCGGCCGGGGCCTTCGGTGTCGGCGAGCAGCCCCGCCGTGCTGACGGCGTCGGGGGCCGGGGTGTGCGCGGGGGAGTGCGCGGCCAGGCAGACGCGCAGGCCGAGTTCCCGGGCGGCCGCCGCCAGGGCCAGCGGCTCGGCGCGGGCGGCCTCGCCGCCGGTGTGGGTGACCAGGCCGTGGCCGGCGACGGCGCGGATCAGCTCGGAGCCGTCGCCCCAGTCCGCCGGGTCGTTGAAGGTGCTGGCCAACCGGGCCAAGCCGTCGGCCAGGCTCTCCTCGGCGAGGGCGTATCCCTCCAGGCCGACGAGAACCCGTACGGCCTGCTCCTCGCCCTCCTCCGCCGGCGGCCCGAGCGGCTCGTTGAAGACGAGCACGGCGCCGTCGCCGATGGACTGCTCCAGGGCCTCGGCGGGGGCCGGTACGCCGTACTGGGCGAGTGCGGACTCCAGGGTGGGGGCTTCCAGCGCGGTGTGCCCCTTGAGCGCGGCCTGCTCCAGCAGCCAGCCGACCAGGGCGGCGGCGCGGCGTTCGTCGGCGGGGCCGGCGTCGGGGCCGAGCAGGGCGCGGGCGAACCCGTCCGCCTGGGTGGGGCGGACCCCGGCGACGGCGAGGAGCCGCCAGGGGTCTTCGGCGAGCTGCCCGGCGGCGTCCTCGCCGAGGGCGGTGGCGGCGGGGCCGGCCAGCGCGGCGGGGGCTCCGCCGCGGCCGAGCACGGCCTGCACGGCGGCGACGGCGTCGGCGGTGGCCGCGGGGGCGGGTGCCGGTGCCGGGGTGCGGGGCGGGGGAGTGACAGCGCCCGCCACTGCTTTGCGGGGCGCGGCGGGGGCGTCGTCGAAGTACACGGCGGGGGGCTTCTCCCCGCTCTCCACGGCCCGTACGGCGGCCAGCAGGTCGGCGGCCTTGCCGCTGAGCTTGCCGCCGGCCTCGACGGGGGCCTGCCGCTCCGCCTTCCGGCGGGCGATCCGTTCGCGCTCGATCTTCTGCGCGGCCAACTCCGCCGCCGCCTCGCTGACCGCGGGCGCCTCGGGCCCTGCGGGGCTCTCCCCCTCCCCGCCCCTTCCCGAAACCGGGGGCTCCGCCCCCGGCCCCCCGTCCCCGGCTTCGCCGGGCTCAGCCTCCGGGCCGTCGGACCCGGCTTCGCCGGGGGTGGCGGATGCCGGTTCGGCGGGGGCCGGTTGCGGGGTGGCGTCGTCGGCGGGGCCGGAGCCGGCCGGGGACGGGGCGGACGGACCCGGCGTCGGGGTGGTCGGGTCGGCCGCGGAGGCGTCCGGGCGGTCCGTGCTCACAGCGTGCTCCAGTCCTGATCGGGATAGCGGTGTACCGGGGCCGAAACGTCGTCCAGCGCCTGGCAGATCTCCTCCGGAAGACTAAGGGCCTCCACCGACAGCGCCGCCCCGAGCTGCGCCGACGTCCGCGCGCCGACGATCGGCGCGACCACCCCCGGCCGGTCGCGGATCCACGCGAGCGCGACCTGGAGCGGGGTCACCGCCAGGCCCTGCGCCGCGGTCGCCACCGCGTCCACGATCCGGCCCGCCGCCTCGTCCAGGTACGGGTCCACGAACGCGGCCAGGGTCTCCGACGCGCCCCGCGAGTCCACCGGGGTGCCGTCCCGGTACTTGCCCGTCAGGACCCCCCGGCCCAGCGGGGAGGAGGGGAGCAGTCCGACGCCCAGGTCCAGCGCCGCCGGCAGGACCTCCCGCTCAACGCCCCGCTGGAGCAGGGAGTACTCCATCTGCGTCGAGGCCAGCCGGGTCCGTACCCCCGGCGCCGCGAGCTGCCAGGTCGCCGCCTTCGCCAGCTGCCAGCCGCTGAACCCGGCCACGCCCGCGTACCGGGCCCGCCCGCTGCTGACCGCGAGGTCGACCGCCTGGAGGGTCTCCTCCAGCGGGGTCGCCGCGTCGAAGGCGTGCACCTGCCACAGGTCCACGTAATCGGTGCCCAGCCGGGCCAGCGAGTCGTCCAGCGCGGCCAGCAGATGGCCCCGGGAGCAGTCGAAGCGGCGGTCGGGGTCCCGTACCGAGCCCGACTTCGTCGCGATCACCAGGTCCCGGCGCGGCACCAGGCCGTCCACCAGCTGCCCGAGGACGTACTCCGCCTCACCGCCCCCGTACACGTCGGCGGTGTCGACGAGCGTGCCGCCCGCCTCCCAGAAGGTCTTCAACTGCTCGGCGGCGCCCGCCTCGTCCGGTCCCCCCGCGGAACGGCCCCAGGTCAGGGTGCCGAGGCCGATCCGGGACACGCGCAGGCCGGTGCGGCCGAGATGCCTCTGCTCCATGAGCGCTGAGACTACTGGGGCGCTGACGGATCGGACCTTGGCGCGCTACAGTCCCGGCAACGAACGTTACTGATCGGTAAACCGGTAAGGGGACGACACATGCGGCTCGGCATCAATCTGGGTTACTGGGGTGCGGGCATGGACGCCGACAACCTCGCCGTCGCGCAGGAGGCCGACCGCCTCGGGTACGACGTCTGCTGGGCCGCCGAGGCCTACGGCTCCGACGCCGCCACCGTCCTCGCCTGGGTCGCGGCCCAGACCGAGCGCATCGACGTCGGCTCCGCGATCTTCCAGATCCCGGCCCGCCAGCCCGCCATGACGGCCATGACCGCCGCCACCCTCGACTCCCTCACCAAGGGCCGCTTCCGCCTCGGCCTCGGCGTCTCCGGACCGCAGGTCTCCGAGGGCTGGTACGGCGTGAAGTTCGACAAGCCGCTGGCCCGCACCCGGGAGTACGTCGAGATCGTCCGCAAGGCCATGAGCCGCGAGCGGCTCTCGTACGAGGGACAGCACTGGACCCTGCCGCTGCCCGGCGGCCCCGGCAAGCCGATCAAGCTCACCGTGCACCCGGAGCGCGAGCACATCCCGCTCTACATCGCGGCCATCGGGCCCAAGAACCTGGAGCAGACTGGCGAGATCGCCGACGGCGCCCTGCTGATCTTCCCGTCCGCCGCGCACCTGGAGGACACCGCGCTGCGCCACATCCGCGCGGGCCGCGAGAAGGCCGGGCTCACCATGGACGGCTTCGACGTCTGCCCGACGGTGCCGCTGGCCCTCGGCGACGACGTCACCGCGCTCGCGGACATGTTCCGCCCGTACACCGCCCTGTACGTCGGCGGCATGGGCAGCCCCAAGCAGAACTTCTACAACCAGCTCGCGCAGCGCATGGGGTACGAGAAGGAGGCCGCCGAGATCCAGACCAAGTACCTGGGCGGCGACAAGGCGGGCGCGGCCGAGGCCGTTCCGCACTCACTGATCGACTCGACCACCCTGCTCGGCCCGGTCGAGCGGATCGCCGACGGGATGCGGGCCTACGCCGACGCCGGGGTCACCACCCTCACGCTCGCCCCGGCCGGGTTCACCCTCGACGAGCGGATCGCCGCGCTGCGCGCCGGCACGCAGGCCCTGGAGCTGGCCGGACTGGCGTAAGGCCGTAAGCCGACGGCGTCCCGGGGGAAGTCTCTGCGGCCGTGGTGGGGGCTCGGGGGTCTTCCCCGCCACGGCCGTCACACCCAACAACGCGTCCGGAGCCCGCCGGGTTACGCCTGCGGCGTCACCCCTTCGCTTCGTTCATTCGGCCGAGTAGTGCGACGTATCGGTTGCCCGCCCGGTAAATCCGCATTTGACTCGGTTCATGCTCTCTGCCCGCAGCCTGTTCCAGGAGATCGTCGACGACGACGACGCCTTCCAGCTGTTCTGCTCCATCGCCGCCAGCGGGGAGTCCCAGGGCGGCTGGGAGAACGCCCGGATCGCGGCGCTGGTCCCCGACGCCATGTGCGATCTCGGGCCCAAGATCGCCCGGCACGGCGCCGACGAGGACAAGCACGGCCGGATCTTCAACGCCCTGCTCCGCAAACGCGGCCTGGAGCCCGTCCCGGTGCCGCCCGAGACGGACTACACGATGCTGCTGGAGCGGCGCGGCATCGGCCTCGCGCACGACAAACTGCGCCGCGAGGCGCCGCTGACCGAGCAGGACATCGTCGTCTACCTCGCGCACAGCCGCGTCACCGAACAGCGCGCCGCCGACCAGATGGAGATGCTGGTCAAGAACTTCGGGGATCACCCCGAGCTCGGCAAGGCCATCCGCATGATCAGCGACGACGAGGACAACCACCTCGCGTACTGCCACGAAGAGCTGCTCGGACTCGTCCGCGACGGCCACGGCCGGATGATCCAGCGCGTGCTGCGCGACAGCGCCCTCACCGAGATCGGCATCTACCGGGACGTCAGCCTCGCCGTCATGGGCCACATGGGGCGGCTGCTGAGATGGCCCGCGCCGAAGGCCGCCGCGCTCGCCGCCGGCATCCGCGGGATGTACGCGTACGAGCGGTTCAGCGGCTGGCACCGGATGGTGAGCCTGCGGATGCCGGCGCGCCGCGACGCCCTGGGCGGCGTGCCGACGACCGCGCCCGAATACGCGTAGCCCACCACGCGCGGGAGCCCTACAGCCAGCCCCGGGTCTTGAACAGCCGGTGCAGGCCCAGGCACGCGCCGGCCATCAGCGCGATGACTCCGGGGTAGCCCCACTCGTGCCCGAGCTCCGGCATGTGGTCGAAGTTCATCCCGTAGATCCCCGCGACCATCGTCGGCACGGCCGCCATGGCCGCCCACGCCGAGATCTTGCGCATGTCGTCGTTCTGCCGGACGCCCATCTGCGCCAGGTGCGCGGACAGCGCGTCCGACAGCAGCCGGTCCAGGCCCTCGATGTACTCGTTCGCCTTCGTCAGGTGGTCGGCGACGTCGCGGAAGAACGGCTGCGCGTGGTCGTGCACGAACGGCACGTTCCCGGAGGCGAGCCGGTCCATCGGCAGCAGCAGCGGGCTCGTCGCCCGCCGGAACTCCAGCACCTGCCGCTTGAACGCGTAGATCCGGGCCGCGGTGTTCTTGGTGTCGGCGGCGTTCGGGGCGAAGACCTCCGCCTCCAGCTCCTCCAGGTCCCCCTGGAGCTCTGCGGCGACGTCGATGTAGTGGTCCACCACCGCGTCGGACACCGCGTACAGCACCGCCGTCGGACCGTGCCGCAGCACGTTCGGCTCGTGCTCCAGGCGCTGCCGTACGGCGCTCAGCGCGGCCCCCTCGCCGTGCCGGACCGTGACCACGAACGAGTCGCCGATGAACACCATCAGCTCGCCGGCGGTCACCGTGTCCCGGTCCTCGTCGTACGTCACGGGCTTGAGGACGACGAAGAGTGAGTCGTCGTAGACCTCCAGCTTCGGGCGCTGGTGCGCGGTCAGGGCGTCCTCCACCGCCAGCGGGTGCAGCCCGAACTCCTGGCTGACGTGCTCGAATTCCTTCTCCGTCGGCTCGTGCATACCGATCCAGAGGAAGGCGTCGCCCGTGGCGCGCGCCTCGTCCAGGGCGTCCGAGAAGTCCTCGGGAGCGTTCGAGCGACGGCCGTCCCGGTACATGGCGCAGTCCACAATCACCTGGGCATTGTCCCTGCCCGAGGCCCACCCGCACACCCGTGCCACCGCTTAGGGTGGTGTCCATGGCCACGCTGATCCTCGTACGACACGGGCGGTCCACCGCCAACACCGCAGGGCTGCTCGCCGGGTGGACCCCGGGAGTGGCCCTCGACGAGCGCGGCGCCGAGCAGGCCGCGGCGCTGCCCGCCCGGCTCGCCGGGGTGCCGCTCGCGGCCGCCGTCTCCAGCCCGCTCCAGCGCTGCGGGGAGACCCTCGCCCCCCTGCTGGCCGCCCGCCCCGAGCTGGCGCTGCACACCGACGAGCGCATCGGCGAATGCCACTACGGCGACTGGTCGGGCCGCAAACTCTCAGAGCTCTCCGACGACCCGCTGATGAAGATCGTTCAGCAGCACCCGTCGAACGCGGCCTTCCCCGGCGGCGAGTCCATGCGCGCCATGCAGGCCCGCGCCGTGGACGCCGTGCGGGAGTGGAACGCGCGGATCGAGGAGGAGCACGGCGCCGACGCCCTCTTCCTGATGTGCTCGCACGGGGACATCATCAAGTCCCTTGTCGCGGACGCCCTGGGCATGCACCTCGACCTGTTCCAGCGCATCCACGTCGACCCCTGCTCGGTGACCGTGATCCGGTACACCCCGAGCCGCCCGTTCGTGCTCCGGCTCGGCGACACCGGGGACTTCGCCGGATTCGTACCGCGCGACGAGCCGCCCGCCGCCGGGCCCGCCGCGGACAAAGCCGCCGAAGACGGCGGGATCGCGGTCGTGGGAGGCGGTGCGGGCGCGGTGTGATCGAACGGCGCAGTAGGGTGGACGGGCCAACACAAGCGCGCAGCCCCGCCCCGCCGCCGAGACTTGGAGACTGGACGTGCCCCGTCAGGTGTTCCTCTACGACCCGCCGGACCGCTTCGTGGCCGGTACGGTCGGTCTGCCGGGGCGCCGTACGTTCTTCCTGCAGGCCTCCTCCGGCCCCCGGGTCACCAGTGTCTCCCTGGAGAAGACCCAGGTCGCGGCGCTGGCCGAGCGGATGGACGAGCTGCTGGACGAGGTCGTGCGGCGCACCGGCGGCAACGCCCCGGTGCCGGCCATGGCCTCCACCGAGGCCGCCGACACCGCCCCCCTCGACGTACCCGTCGAGGAGGAGTTCCGCGTCGGCACGATGGCCCTGGCCTGGGACGGCGAGGAACAGCGGATGATCGTCGAGGCGCAGGCCCTGGTCGAGCTCGACGCCGACTCCGACGAGGACCTCGCCGAGGCCGAGGAGCGGCTCCTGCAGGACGAGGAGAACGGCCCGCCGATGCTGCGGGTGCGCCTGTCCGGCGCGCAGGCCCGCGCCTTCGCCAAGCGGGCCCTGGACGTCGTCAACGCCGGCCGGCCGCCGTGCCCGCTGTGCAGCCTGCCACTGGACCCCGAGGGGCACGTGTGTCCGCGCCAGAACGGGTACCGGCGCCAGGCGTGACCGCCGAGACCCCGATCGAGGAACTGCTCGCCCGAGGTGAGCTCACCGTACGCGGACGGATCCGCGAGGCGTCCAACGCGGTACTGCTGTGCGACGTCACGTACGAGGGCGTCAGCGCGGAGTGCGTCTACAAGCCGGTCAAGGGCGAGCGGCCGCTGTGGGACTTCCCCGACGGCAACCTCGCTCAGCGCGAGCGCGCCGCCTACCTGGTCTCCGAGGCCACCGGCTGGGGCCTGGTCCCCGCGACCGTGCTGCGCGACGGCCCGTACGGCGAGGGCATGGTCCAGCACTGGATCGAGGCGGGCGAGTCCCCCGAGGCCGGGCTCCTCGCGCTCGTCGAGGGCGAGGAGGCGGGGGACGGCTGGAAGCCGGTCGCCCTCGCCGAGGTCGGCGAGGGCCGCACCGCCCTGCTCGTGCACGCCGACGACCCCCGGCTGCGACGGCTCGCCGTCCTCGACGCCGTGATCAACAACGGCGACCGCAAGGGCGGCCACCTGCTGCCGACGCCCGACGGACGGCTCTACGGCATCGACCACGGAGTGACCTTCCACACCGAGGACAAGCTGCGCACCCTGCTGTGGGGGTGGGCGGGGGAGCCGCTGACCGACGAGGCCCGCGAGGTCTTGGCGTCCCTGGCGGCGCAGCTGGCCGAGGGCGAGCCCCTCGCCACCCGGCTGGCCGAACTGATCACGCCCGTCGAGCTGGCCGCCGTACGGGGCCGCGTGGAGCAGCTGCTGCGCACGGGAGTGCACCCGCAGCCCTCCGGGCAGTGGCCCGCCATCCCCTGGCCACCGGTCTGAACCAGCCAAGCGGCACACGCACAGAACCGGCCAGACCGCAAGAGTGTCGATCAAGCCAACAGCGCAGGTCCGGTTCGTTTTCGGAACACCCGTCCGGTTAGGCTCGACGCATGCATGCCTGGCCCGCTTCTGAGGTCCCCGCCCTTCCTGGCAAGGGCCGCGACCTCCAGATCCACGACACCGCGACCCAGGGGACGATCACCCTCGCCCCCGGTCCCGTCGCCCGTATCTACGTCTGCGGCATCACCCCGTACGACGCGACCCACATCGGTCACGCGGCGACCTACAACGCGTTCGACCTCGTGCAGCGCGTGTGGCTCGACACCAAGCGGCAGGTCCACTACGTCCAGAACGTCACCGACGTGGATGATCCGCTCCTGGAGCGGGCGCTGCGCGACGGCCAGGACTGGACCGAGCTCGCGGAACGCGAGACGGCCCTCTTCCGCGAGGACATGACCGCCCTGCGGATGCTGCCGCCGCAGCACTACATCGGCGCCGTCGAGGCCATACCGGGCATCGTGCCGCTGGTGGAGCGGCTGCGCGACGCCGGCGCCGCGTACGAGCTGGACGGCGACATCTACTTCTCCGTCGAGTCCGACCCGAACTTCGGCCAGGTCTCCAACCTGGACGCGCAGGCGATGCGGCTGCTCTCGGCGGAGCGGGGCGGCGACCCCGACCGCGCGGGGAAGAAGAACCCGCTCGACCCGATGCTGTGGATGGCCGCGCGCCCGGGCGAGCCGAGCTGGGACGGCGGCTCGCTGGGCCGCGGCCGGCCGGGCTGGCACATCGAGTGCGTCGCGATCGCCCTGGACCACCTCGGCATGGGCTTCGACATCCAGGGCGGCGGCTCCGACCTGGCGTTCCCGCACCACGAGATGGGCGCCTCGCACGCGCAGGTCCTGACGGGCGAGTTCCCGATGGCCAAGGCGTACGTCCACGCCGGCATGGTCGCGCTGAACGGCCAGAAGATGTCGAAGTCCAAGGGCAACCTGGTCTTCGTCTCGGCGCTGCGCCGCGCGGGCGTCGACCCGGCCGCGATCCGCCTCGCGCTGCTCTCGCACCACTACCGCGACGACTGGGAGTGGACCGACGAGGTCCTCGCCCGGGCGGTGGCCCGCCTGGAGCGCTGGCGCGCGGCCGTGTCCCGCCCGGACGGCCTGCCCGCGGACGCCCTCGTCGAGGAGATCCGCGAGGCCCTGGCCAACGACCTGGACGCGCCCGCCGCGCTGGCGGCCGTGGACCGCTGGGTGGACGCCCAGAACGCCTCGGACGGCGACGACGAGTCGGCCCCGGGCCTGGTCTCGCGCGCCGTGGACGCCCTCTTGGGCGTAGCCCTGTAGCAATTCCGCCCGCGACGCCCGCGACCACACGTGCCGGGGGCTCCGCCCCTGGTACGGGGGTCCGGGGCGGAGCCCCGGGAAACGGGGAAAGGGCGGGGCGGGGAGGAGTTCCCTCCACCCGGCCCGGCCCGGTCAGGCTTCCGGCGGGGTGTCGTCCTCATCGTCCGAGGACGGGGACGGGGGCTCCGGGTCCGGCTTGCGCTTCGGCGGGCGGGGGAGCCCGCTCGACGGGTCGCGCAGGTACGAACCGTCACCCGGCTCCGTCGAGGACGGCCCGGCCGGGTCCCGGCGCCGCAGGTACCGCTCGAACTCCCGGGCGATCGCGTCGCCCGAGGCCTCCGGCAGGTCCGCCGTGTCCCGCGCCTCCTCCAGCGTCTGGACGTACTCGGCCACCTCGCTGTCCTCGGCGGCCAGTTGGTCCACGCCCAGCTGCCAGGCCCGCGCGTCCTCCGGGAGTTCACCCAGCGGGATCCGGATGTCGATCAGGTCCTCCAGCCGGTTCAGCAGGGCCAGCGTCGCCTTCGGGTTCGGCGGCTGCGACACGTAGTGCGGCACCGCCGCCCACAGCGACACCGCCGGAACGCCCGCGTGCGTACAGGCCTCCTGGAGCACCCCCACGATCCCCGTGGGCCCCTCGTAGCGGGTCTCCTCCAGGTCCATCGTCCGCGCCAGGTCCGCGTCCGAGGTCACCCCGCTCACCGGAACGGGACGCGTGTGCGGGGTGTCCCCGAGCAGCGCGCCCAGGATGACCACCATCTCCACGCCCAGCTCGTGCGCGAAGCCGAGGATCTCGTTGCAGAACGACCGCCAGCGCATGGAGGGTTCGATCCCCCTCACCAGCACCAGGTCACGCGGCTTGGTCCCGCCGATGCGCACCACCGACAGCCGGGTCGTCGGCCAGGTGATCTTCCGTACCCCGTTGTCCAGCCACACCGTCGGCCGGTTGACCTGGAAATCGTAGTAGTCCTCGGCGTCCAGAGCCGCGAAGACCTCGCCCTTCCACTCCCGGTCCAGGTGCGCCACCGCACCGGAGGCCGCGTCACCCGCGTCGTTCCAGCCCTCGAACGCGGCCACCATGACCGGGTCGATCAGCTCGGGCACGCCCTCAAGCTCGATCACCCAGGTCTCCTTCCGAAGTTCCCTTGCGTACGTGGGTCAGCCTAAGCCTTGAGACGACACCAGCCACAGCCCACGACAGAGGGGCGGTTCCCCTCGGAACCGCCCCTCTTCCCCACCTGCGGGAGAGCTATGCCTTGCGGCCCAGCATCTCCTCGACCCGGCCGCGCACGTCGTCGCTGTCCAGGCCGCGGATCGTCACCGTCGTACGGCGGCGCAGCACGTCGTCGACCGTCTCGGCCCACTCGTTGTCACGGGCGTAGGCGACCTGCGCCCAGATCTCCGGACCGTCGGGGTGGATCCGCTCGGCGAGCGCCGGGTCCTCGTTCGCGAGCCGCGCGATGTCGAAGGCCAGCGAGCCGTAGTGGGACGCCAGGTGACGGGCGGTCAGCGGGTCCATCCGGGTGCCGGGCTCGCGGTCCACCAGCAGGCGGTGCGCGACGGCGTTCGGGTTGGCGACACCGGGCAGCGCGATCCGGCGTACGAGGGACTTCACCGGCTCCATGTCCTCGGTCAGCGGGCTGCCCGGGAGCTTGGCCAGCTTGTCCATGACCACACGGCCGATGTGGCGGTACGTCGTCCACTTGCCGCCGGCCACCGACAGCATGCCGCCGGCGCCCTCGGAGACGACCGTCTCGCGCTTGGCCTTCTCGACACCGCCGGGGCCGCCGGGCAGCACCCGCAGGCCGGCGAAGGCGTACGTCATCAGCGAGCGGTCGAGGTCGGCGTCGTTCACGGAGAACGCCGCCTCGTCGAGGATCTGCTGGATGTCGGCCTCGGTGGCGCGCACGTCCGCCGGGTCGCCCTCGTAGACCTCGTCGGTGGTGCCCAGCAGCAGCTGGTCCTCCCACGGGAGCGCGAAGGTGATGCGGTACTTGTCGATCGGGGTGGCCATGGCGGCCTTCCACGGCGACTTGCGCTTCATCACGATGTGCGCGCCCTTGGACAGGCGGATCGACGGCATCGAGTGCTTGTCTTCCATGCGCCGCAGGTGGTCCACCCACGGGCCGGTGGCGTTGAGCACGACGCGCGCGTCGATCCCGAACTCGGTGCCGTCCAGGCGGTCCTTGAGCTCGGCGCCGCTGACCCGGCCGCGCGTCATGCGCAGACCGGTGACCTCGGCGTGGTTGAGGACGACGGCGCCGGACTCGACGGCCGCGCGGACCGTCATGACGGCGACGCGGGAGTCGTTCATCTGGTGGTCGTAGTAGACCGCGACGGCCTTGAGGTTGTCCGTCTTGAGGCCGGGGTTGTCGGCGACGGCGCGGGCCGGGGATATGACCTTGCCCATGCCGTCGCCGAAGGCCGAGAGGGCGGAGTAGGCGAAGACGCCCGCGCCCAGCTTGGCGGCGCCGACCGGGCCGCCCTTGTAGACCGGCAGGTAGAACGTGAGCGGGTTGACCAGGTGCGGGGCCACGTCCTTGGCCAGCACCCGGCGCTCGTGGTGGTTCTCGGCGACCAGCTTGACCGCGCCGGTCTGCAGGTAGCGAAGACCGCCGTGGACGAGCTTGGAGGAGGCCGAGGAGGTGGCGCCGGCGAAGTCGCCGGCGTCCACCATGGCAACCCGCAGACCCGACTGCGCGGCGTGCCAGGCCACCGAGGTGCCCAGGATTCCACCGCCGATGACCAGCAGGTCGTACGTGGCCTTGGCCAGCTGCTCGCGGGTCTCGGCACGGCTCGGGTTCGAACCGGCGGTCGGGTGCGTGCCCAGTGCGGGAACGCTCTGCAGGCTGCTCATATCTCTCTTAGCTCCTCGTCGATTGACTCAGCTGGTGCGTCAGCTGGCGTCTTCGTCGTCGATCCAGCCCATGGACCGCTCGACGGCCTTGAGCCAGTTCTTGTACTCGCGGTCCCGCTGCTCGGCGGGCATCCGCGGGGTCCACTCCGCCGCGCGGCGCCAGTTGGCGCGCAGGGCGTCGGTGTCGGGCCAGAAGCCGACGGCCAGGCCGGCGGCGTAGGCGGCGCCGAGGCAGGTGGTCTCCGCGACCATGGGACGGACCACGGGGGCGTCCACGAAGTCGGAGAGGGTCTGCATCAGCAGGTTGTTGGAGGTCATGCCGCCGTCGACCTTGAGGGCCGCGAGCTCGACGCCCGAGTCCTTGGTCATGGCGTCGGTGATCTCGCGGGTCTGCCAGGCGGTGGCCTCCAGGACGGCACGGGCGATGTGCGCCTTGGTGACGTACCGGGTGAGGCCGGCGATCACGCCTCGGGCGTCGGAGCGCCAGTACGGGGCGAACAGGCCGGAGAAGGCCGGCACGAAGTAGGCGCCGCCGTTGTCGTCGACCGAGGACGCGAGGGTCTCGATCTCGGCCGCGGTCTTGATCATGCCCATCTGGTCGCGCATCCACTGGACGAGCGAGCCGGTGACGGCGATGGAGCCCTCCAGGGCGTAGACCGGCTTCTGGTCGCCGATCTTGTAGCCGACCGTGGTCAGCAGGCCGCTGTAGGAGTTGATGACCTTGTCGCCGGTGTTCATCAGCATGAACGTGCCGGTGCCGTAGGTGGACTTGGCCTCGCCCTCGGCGAAACAGGTCTGGCCGAAGAGGGCGGCCTGCTGGTCGCCGAGCGCCGAGGCGACCGGGACACCGGCGAGGACGCCGTCCTTGACGTGGCCGTAGACCTCGGCGGAGGACTTGATCTCGGGGAGGACGTTGGTCGGGACCTCCATCGACTCCGCGATCTTGTGGTCCCACTCCAGGGTGTGGAGGTTCATCAGCATGGTGCGCGAGGCGTTGGTGACGTCCGTGACGTGCACGCCGCCCTGGGCGCCACCGGTGAGGTTCCAGATGACCCAGGAGTCCATGGTGCCGAAGAGGATGTCGCCGGCCTCGGCGCGCTCGCGCAGGCCCTCGACGTTGTCGAGCAGCCAGCGCACCTTGGGGCCCGCGAAGTACGAGGCGAGCGGCAGGCCCGTCTCGCGGCGGAAGCGGTCCTGGCCGACGTTGCGGCCGAGCTCCTTGCACAGGGCGTCGGTGCGGGTGTCCTGCCAGACCAGCGCGTTGTGCACCGGCTCGCCGGTGTTCTTGTCCCACAGGACGGTGGTCTCGCGCTGGTTGGTGATGCCGACCGCCTTGACGTCGGCGGCGGTGATCTCGGCCTTGGCGATGGCGCCGGCGACGACCTCCTGGACGTTGGTCCAGATCTCGGTGGCGTCGTGCTCGACCCAGCCCGGCTTCGGGAAGATCTGCTCGTGCTCCTTCTGGTCGACGGCGACGATGCGGCCGTCGCGGTCGAACACGATGCAGCGGGAGGAGGTGGTGCCCTGGTCGATCGCGGCGATGAAGGGGCCGGTGCTGTTCGTCATGGTGACTGCTCCTGGCAGGTCTCTAGGTAGGCGGAATCAGGAGTGCGGTGCGGATCTTGCGATACGAGCCGATGCTGATCAGGCGAACGCGATGTTGTACAGACCACCGGCGACGGCGGCACCGACGAGCGGGCCGACGACCGGGATCCAGGAGTATCCCCAGTCCGAGCCGCCCTTGTTGGGCAGCGGCAGCAGGGCGTGGACGATGCGCGGACCGAGGTCGCGGACCGGGTTGATGGCGTAGCCGGTCGGACCGCCGAGCGAGAGGCCGATGCCGACGACGACGAACGAGGTGATCAGGACGCCGATGACGCCGAGGCCCTTGCCGCCGTCCTGGAGCCCCTGGGTCAGGATCGCCAGGACCAGGACGGCCGTACCTATGATCTCGGTCGCGAGGTTCTGGACGACGTTGCGGATCTCGGGGCCGGTGGAGAAGACACCGAGGACCGGGCCGGCCTGGTCGTGCGGGTGCGGGTCCTCGGGGCCGAGCTTGGCGTCACGGATGTGCTCCGGGTCCGAGAGGTGCGCCAGGAACTGGCCGTAGTACGTGACCCACATCAGGACCGCGCCGAGCATGGCGCCGAGGAGCTGACCGGCGAAGTACACCGGTACGTCGCTCCAGTCGCTGTTCTTGATGGCGAGGCCGACGGTGACGGCCGGGTTGAGGTGCGCACCGGAGAGCGGCGCGGACACGTAGGCGGCGATCAGTACGGCGAAACCCCAGCCGAAGGTGATCGCGAGCCAGCCCGCGTTCCGGGCCTTGGAGCTCTTGAGCGTGACGGCGGCGCAGACGCCGCCACCCAGCAGGGTGAGCAGGGCGGTACCGATGGTCTCGCCGATGAAGATGTCGGAGCTGGACACCCGCGACTCCTTTGTCTTACGTCCAGGGGTGGGCGGACACCGGGTCCCTCCGGTGGTCCACGCACTCGGTGAGTGCTGCACCGGTCCTTGGCCTTGCCACAGCCTAACGCTTATTGCCGGTAGCTGTTCGACAATGCCGACCGATGAACGGCAGTTTTCATCCCGGGTGAAGAACGCGTCAAGGGTTGACCAGGTCAAATGCCGGATCGTTACCACACGGTACGATCGCCCAAATTCAGCCATCCCATGATCAGAAGATGGCGAAATGCACCCCAATGGCGTATGGATCGGCCACCGGGGTGCTCAAAGCAAGGTCAGAACCGGCCCGCGCCAAGGTCGCGCGAAACCGACCGGGCGCAGTCCCGGACCGAGGCAACCAGGGCCGGCCGCGGCTCCCCGGACTCCCCGCAGACCCGCTCCACGGCGCCCGCGACGGCCACCGCGCCCACGGGCATCCGGCGCCGGTCGTGGATGGGCGCGGCCACCGAGGCGATGCCGTCCCAGGTCTCCTCGACGTCCGAGGCCCAGCCGCGGGCCCGGGTCAGGTCCAGCACTTCCTCGAAGCCGACGGCGTCCGTGACCGTCCGGGGCGTGAACGCCTCGCGCTCCACCTCCACGGCCTCCGTGTGCGCCACCGGGTCGAACGCCGACAGCACCTTGCCCAGAGCCGTGGAGTGCAGCGGCTGCATGGCCCCCACCTCCAGCACCTGACGGCTGTCGTCGGGCCGGAACACGTGGTGCATGATCAGCACCCCGCTCTTGTGGAGCACGCCGACGTAGACGCTCTCACCGCTCGCCCGGGCCAGGTCGTCCGTCCACACCAGGGCGCGGGCGCGCAGCTCGTGGACGTCCAGGTAGCTGTTGCCCAGGCGCAGCAGCTCCGCGCCCAGCTGGTAGCGGCCCGAGGCGGGATCCTGCTCCACGAAGCCCTCGGCCTGCAGGGTGCGCAGGATCCCGTGCGCGGTGCCCTTGGCGAGGCCCAGGGCGCCCGCCACGTCCGAGAGACCCAGCCGGCGCTCGCCGCCCGCCAGGAGCCGCAGCATCGCAGCGGCTCGTTCGAGCGACTGGATGTTCCGTGCCATCGTGCAGCCTCCTGCTGACGTAGTTCGACAATGCTGAACAGTATCGGTCGATGTCGACCTTGCGCACGAGGTGCAGGTCATCAGGACAGCCGGTTTCGGCCACGCCGGGAAGCCCCCACGCCCAGAATGCAGTCCGCCACGTGGGACACCTCCACCGGGGCTGTTGCCGCGCGGTTACCCTGACCGCGTGCACCCTTGACGCAGATGGGGTGTAAAGCCGACAGCCGTCGCATTCCAGGGAGCTCAGCCATGGCCTCGTTGCCGAACCTGCCCACCGACCCGCAGAACCGGGCCGATGCCCTCCGCGAGGCGCTCGCGACCCGCGTGGTCGTCGCCGACGGAGCCATGGGAACGATGCTCCAGGCACAGGACCCCACCCTGGAGGACTTCCAGAACCTCGAAGGCTGCAACGAGGTCCTGAACGTCACCCGCCCCGACATCGTGCGCTCCGTCCACGAGGAGTACTTCGCGGTCGGCGTGGACTGCGTCGAGACCAACACCTTCGGCGCGAACTTCGCCGCCCTCGCCGAGTACGACATCCCCGAGCGCAACTTCGAGCTGTCCGAGGCGGGCGCCCGCATCGCCCGCGAGGTCGCCGACGAGTACACCGCCTCCACCGGACAGCAGCGCTGGGTCCTCGGCTCCATGGGCCCGGGCACCAAGCTGCCCACCCTCGGCCACATCGACTACGCCACCATCCGCGACGCCTACCAGGTCAACGCCGAGGGCCTGATCTCCGGCGGCGCCGACGCGCTGCTCGTCGAGACCACCCAGGACCTCCTCCAGACCAAGTCCTCCATCATCGGCGCCCGCCGCGCCATGGAGGCCCTCGGCATCACCGTGCCGCTGATCTGCTCCGTCACCGTCGAGACCACCGGCACCATGCTGCTCGGCTCCGAGATCGGCGCCGCGCTGACCTCGCTGGAGCCCCTGGGCATCGACATGATCGGCTTGAACTGCGCCACCGGCCCCGCCGAGATGAGCGAGCACCTGCGCTACCTCGCCCGCAACTCGCGCATCCCGCTCTCCTGCATGCCCAACGCCGGCCTGCCCGTCCTCGGCAAGAACGGCGCGCACTACCCGCTGTCCGCGAGCGAGCTCGCCGACGCCCAGGAGACCTTCGTCCGCGAGTACGGCCTCTCCCTGGTCGGCGGCTGCTGCGGCACGACGCCGGAGCACCTGCGCCAGGTCGTCGAGCGGGTCCGCGAGCTGAGCCCCGCCGCCCGGGTGCCCCACCCGGAGCCCGGCGCCTCCTCGCTCTACCAGACGGTCCCGTTCCGCCAGGACACCTCGTACATGGCGATCGGCGAGCGGACGAACGCGAACGGGTCGAAGAAGTTCCGCGAGGCCATGCTGGAGGCCCGCTGGGACGACTGCGTGGAGATGGCGCGCGACCAGATCCGCGAGGGCGCGCACATGCTCGACCTCTGCGTCGACTACGTCGGCCGCGACGGCGTCGCCGACATGCAGGAGCTGGCCGGGCGCTTCGCCACCGCCTCGACGCTGCCGATCGTCCTGGACTCCACCGAGGTTCCCGTCATCCAGGCCGGCCTGGAGAAGCTCGGGGGCCGCGCCGTCATCAACTCCGTCAACTACGAGGACGGCGACGGCCCGGAGTCCCGCTTCGCCAACGTCACCCGGCTGGCTCAGGAGCACGGCGCCGCTCTCATCGCCCTGACCATCGACGAGGAGGGCCAGGCCCGCACCGCCGAACACAAGGTCGCCATTGCCGAACGGCTCATCGACGACCTGACGGGCAACTGGGGCATCCACGAGTCCGACATCCTCATCGACACCCTCACCTTCACGATCTGCACCGGCCAGGAGGAGTCCCGGGGCGACGGCATCGCCACGATCGAGGCGATCCGCGAGCTCAAGCGCCGCCACCCGGCGGTGCAGACCACCCTCGGCCTGTCGAACATCTCCTTCGGCCTCAACCCGGCCGCCCGCGTGCTGCTGAACTCGGTCTTCCTCGACGAGTGCGTCAAGGCCGGGCTGGACTCGGCGATCGTGCACGCCAGCAAGATCCTGCCGATCGCCCGCTTCGACGAGGAGCAGGTCAACACCGCCCTGGACCTGATCTACGACCGGCGCGCCGAGGGCTACGACCCGCTGCAGAAGCTGATGGCCCTCTTCGAGGGCGTCAACACCAAGTCCCTCAAGGCCGGCCGCGCCGAAGAGCTCCTCGCGCTGCCGCTCGACGAGCGGCTCCAGCGCCGGATCATCGACGGCGAGAAGAACGGCCTGGAGGCCGACCTCGACGAGGCCCTCCAGACCCGCCCCGCGCTCGACATCGTCAACGACACCCTCCTGGAGGGCATGAAGGTCGTCGGCGAACTGTTCGGCTCCGGCCAGATGCAGCTGCCGTTCGTCCTCCAGTCGGCCGAGGTCATGAAGACCGCCGTCGCCTACCTCGAACCGCACATGGAGAAGACCGACGACGAGGGCAAGGGCACCATCGTCCTCGCCACCGTCCGCGGCGACGTCCACGACATCGGCAAGAACCTCGTCGACATCATCTTGACCAACAACGGCTACAACGTCGTGAACATCGGCATCAAGCAGCCGGTCTCCGCGATCCTCGAAGCCGCGCAGGAGCACAAGGCCGACGTCATCGGCATGTCCGGGCTGCTCGTGAAGTCGACCGTGATCATGAAGGAGAACCTGGAGGAGCTCAACCAGCGCAAGCTGGCCGCCGACTACCCGGTGATCCTCGGCGGCGCCGCCCTCACCCGCGCCTACGTCGAGCAGGACCTCCACGAGATCTACGAGGGCGAGGTCCGCTACGCCCGCGACGCCTTCGAGGGCCTGCGCCTGATGGACGCCCTCATCGCCGTCAAGCGCGGCGTGCCCGGCGCCAAGCTCCCCGAACTCAAGCAGCGCCGCGTCGCCAAGCGCGACACGCCCGTCCTCCAGGTGGAGGAGCCGGACGAGCCGGGGGGCCGCTCCGACGTCTCCGTCGACAACCCCGTGCCCACCCCGCCGTTCTGGGGCACCCGCGTCGTCAAGGGCATCCCGCTCAAGGACTACGCCTCCTGGCTGGACGAGGGCGCCCTCTTCAAGGGCCAGTGGGGCCTGAAGCAGGCCCGCGCCGGCGGCGCCACGTACGAGGAGCTCGTCGAGAGCGAGGGCCGGCCGCGGCTGCGCGGCCTGCTCGACAAGCTGCACACCGAGAACCTCCTGGAAGCGGCCGTCGTGTACGGCTACTTCCCCTGCGTCTCCAAGGGCGAGGACCTGATCATCCTCGACGACGCCGGCAACGAGCGGACCCGCTTCACCTTCCCGCGCCAGCGCCGCGGCCGCCGGCTCTGCCTCGCGGACTTCTTCCGCCCGGAGGAGTCCGGCGAGACCGACGTGGTCGGCCTCCAGGTCGTCACCGTCGGCTCGAAGATCGGCGAGGCCACCGCCAAGCTGTTCGAGTCCGACTCCTACCGCGAGTACCTGGAGCTGCACGGCCTCTCCGTCCAGCTCGCCGAGGCCATGGCCGAGTACTGGCACGCCCGCGTCCGCGCCGAGCTCGGCTTCGGCGGCGAGGACCCGGCCGCCGTCGAGGACATGTTCGACCTCAAGTACCGCGGCGCCCGCTTCTCCCTCGGCTACGGCGCCTGCCCCGATCTGGAGGACCGCGCCAAGATCGCCGACCTCCTCCAGCCGGAGCGGATCGGCGTCCACCTGTCCGAGGAGTTCCAGCTCCACCCGGAGCAGTCCACCGACGCCATCGTCATCCACCACCCCGAAGCGAAGTATTTCAACGCACGCTGACGCGGACCGACGTACACTTGTCGGTCCCATACAGGCCGGTCGCCTGTTCCCCGGGGGAATGCCCGTGGGGAGACGGCGGCCGGCCTTCTCGTCCCCTGAGAGAGGCGTGCCGCATGACCAGCACCGTTCCCGCCCCCGTCGCCCGCACGGCCGACGGGCATGCCCTCCAGGCGGTGCTGCTCGACATGGACGGCACCCTCGTCGACACCGAGGGCTTCTGGTGGGAGATCGAGGTGGACGTCTTCGGCGAGCTCGGCCACCGCCTCGACGAGTCCTGGCGCGACATCGTCGTCGGCGGCCCCATGACCCGCAGCGCCACCTTCCTCATCGAGTCCACCGGCGCAGCCATCACCCTGGCGGAGCTGAGCGTCCTGCTCAACGAGCGCTTCGAGGCCCGCATCGCCGACCAGGTGCCGCTCATGCCCGGCGCCGAGCGGCTGCTGGCCGAGCTGGCCCTGCACAACGTGCCCACCGCCCTCGTCTCCGCCTCGCACCGCCGGGTCATCGACCGGGTGCTGCGCTCCCTGGGCCCCGAGCGGTTCGCGCTGAGCGTCGCGGGCGACGAGGTGCCCCGTACCAAGCCGCATCCCGACCCGTACCTGCTCGCCGCCCGCACCCTGGGCGCCCACCCCTCGCGGTGCGCCGTCATCGAGGACACCGCCACCGGGGTGGCCGCCGCCGAGGCGGCCGGCTGCCGGGTCGTGGCCGTTCCCTCGGTCGGCATGATCCCGCCCGCCCCGGGCCGCACGATCGTCGGCTCGCTGGAGGACGTGGACCTGTCCTTCCTGCGCTCCCTCATCACTCCGATGAACTGACCGCATACGCTCCGTACCGAACGGAACGTGCATAAAAACACGCCCGACGGAAGATTCTTCCGCCGAAGGCCCCGGAGGCTGAAATTCCATCCCCTCCGGGGCAGTTGCCCCGGGTGACCTTGGTCACGCGTCAAGCCCCCGACGGACCTGTCCGGACCCCTCGGGGGCTTCCTTTGTGTCCGGATTGATCAGCTCCTGACCCAATCTGCGGCGACCCCGGCATGAACAGGCAGTCCGCTCCCATCACCGTGCGATTACGCCCCAACTCGGGCCAGTTCCAGCCATCCCGTCCAGGGCCACTACTGTCAATCCGGGCACCGCGCCGCACCGCAGCCGTCCCGGACGCACACCCCTGTGCCGAGACCGCGTGGACCGATCGTCACAACACCGGCCCGATCGTTCCGCCCTGAACGGGCGACCGTCGCGAGTGCCCTTTACGCCGCTTTGAGCAAGTGCCGGTATAGGGAGTACTTCCAGCATGAACCGCAAGACCATGGTGCTGACGGCCGCGGCCGGACTGCTCACCCCCGCGCTGGCCGCCTGCGGCACCGCGACCGGCGGAGGAGCGGGCTCCGGAGCGATCGTCGTCGGCACCACCGACCGGTTCGAGGCCGCCGACTACGCGCCCGCCCCGTTCGACCCGGCCTACGCCTACGACGCCGGGGCCTGGAACGTACTGCGCCAGACCGTCCAGACGCTGATGCACACCCCGCGCGGCGGCGGCCAGCCCGTCCCCGAAGCAGCCTCCGACTGCCGCTTCACCGACACCGGCAACGAGAGCTACCGCTGCGTCCTGCGCCCCGGGCTGAAGTTCGCCGACGGCGAGCCCCTCACCGCCAAGGACGTCAAGTTCTCCATCGACCGCGTCCGCGCGATCAAGGACGAGAACGGCCCCTCCTCGCTGCTCTCCACCCTCGACACCGTCGAAGTCAAGGGCGCCGA
Source organism: Streptomyces sp. NBC_01551 (assembly GCF_026339935.1). Taxonomy (NCBI): domain Bacteria; kingdom Bacillati; phylum Actinomycetota; class Actinomycetes; order Kitasatosporales; family Streptomycetaceae; genus Streptomyces; species Streptomyces sp. NBC_01551. Next base: position 1,059,004 of record NZ_JAPEPX010000001.1, on the reverse strand, counting down.
CACCGTCGTCTTCCACCTGAAGACCCCGGACGCGACCTTCCCGTACAAGCTCGCCACCCCCGCCGCGGGCATCGTCAGCGCGAAGAACTACGACGCCAAGAAGCTCCGCGAAGGCTTCGCCATCGACGGCTCCGGCCCCTACACCATGAAGGCCGAAGTCAAGGAAGGCCACCTCGTCCGCGCCGTCTTCAGCAAGAACCCCCACTACAAGGGCGACATCAAGCTGCAGAACGACAAGGTCGAACTGCGCACCTTCGACGACTCCGCCGCCATGGGCAAGGCACTGGCCGCCGGATCCGTCCACATGGTCTCCCGCACCCTGTCGCCCGCCCAGATCGCCGAGTTCTCCGCCAAGCCCCCCAAGGGCGTCAAGCTGACCCCCCTGCCCGGCCTGGAGATCCGCTACCTCGGCTTCAACACCGAGGCCCCCGTCGTCAAGGACAAGGCAGTACGCCAGGCCCTCGCCGCCGCCGTCGACCGGGGCGCCCTCGTCTCCAAGGTCTACGGCAAGTCCGCGCAGCCCCTGTACTCCCTGGTCCCCACCAGCGTCAACGGCCACGTCAACTCCTTCTTCAACAAGTACGGCGACGCCAACACCACCAAGGCCGCCGCACTCCTGAAGGACGCCGGGATCAAGACCCCCGTCAAGCTGACCCTGACCTACACCGCCGACCACTACGGCGACGGCACCGCCGCCGAGTTCGAGGCCCTCAAGACCCAGCTGAACTCCACTCAGCTCTTCGACATCACCGTCCAGGGCAAGGAATGGTCCGAATTCCGGCCCGCCCAGAAGAAGGGCGACTACGCCGCCTACGGGCTCGGCTGGTTCCCCGACTACCCGGACGCCGACAACTTCCTCGCCCCGTTCCTGGAGCAGGACAACTTCCTGGGCACGCCGTACGCCAACGCCGCGGTGCGCACCAAGCTCATCCCCGAATCCCGCCGCGCGGCCGACCGCGGTGTCGCCGCCGGCGCGATCTCGGAGATGCAGGACATCGTCGCCGAGGACGTACCCGTCCTGCCCCTGTGGCAGGGCAAGCAGTACGTCGCCGCGCGCGACGGGATCACCGGAGTGGAGTGGTCGGTCAACGCCATCTCCGACCTCCAGCTGTGGGAACTCGGCCGCGGAGTCAGCGGCTGAGAACGGCACCAACCGGCAGCGGAACTCGCGAGCCGGCCAGAACGAAACAGTTCGACTGTGAAGGACGTTCGCGTGATGAGACGTAACCAGTGGTTGGCGGCCCCGCTCGGCGCAGCCACCGCCGCCGCGCTGCTCAGCGGTTGCGGTTCGCAGGATGGCACGGCCGCGGGCGGCGGCAAGGGCGTGGTCATGGGCATATCCGACAAGGTCAAGGCCACCGACCCCGCGTCGGGCTACGACCCGGGCTCGTGGCTGCTCTTCAACAACGTCTTCCAGTCCCTGCTGAGCTTCCCCAAGGGCGGCACCGCGCCGGAGCCCGACGCCGCGCAGGCCTGCAACTTCGAGGGCGGCGACAGCAAGGTCTTCAAGTGCGTCCTGCGCTCGGGCCTGAAGTTCAGCAACGGCAACAGCCTGACCTCGAAGGACGTCAAGTACTCCTTCGAGCGCACGCTGAAGATCAACGACGAGAACGGCCCCGCCGTCATGCTCTCGTCGATCTCCAGCATCGAGGCCCCCGACGACAAGACCGTCATCTTCCGCCTCAAGACCTCCGACGCGACCTTCCCCAGCAAGATCGCCTCGGGCGCCGGCGCCATCGTCGACCACACCGAGTACCCGGCCGACAAGCTCCGCACCGACAACAAGGCCACCGGCTCCGGTGTCTACAAGCTCGACTCGATCAACGACAAGAGCGCCAGCTTCTCCGTCAACGAGTCGTACTCGGGCAAGGCCAAGGCGAAGAACAACGGCGTGACCATGAAGTTCTTCACCGACGACCAGGCAGCCCTGAAGAAGGTCCTGGAAAGCGGCGACGTCGACTTCGCCTACCGCGGCCTCGCCGCCAAGGACATCGCCGAACTCTCCAGCCGGACCGGCGACCAGAAGATCGACGTCGTCCAGGGCACCGGAGCCGAGGTCCAGCACCTCGTCTTCAACATGAACGACCCGGTCGCCGGAAAGCTCCCGATCCGCAAGGCCATGGCCTACCTCGTGGACCGCGAGGCCCTCGTCCAGGGCGTCTACCAGGGCACCGCGACCTCGCTGTACTCGATCATCCCGGCCGGCATCGGCTCGCACAACACCGCGTTCTTCGACCGCTACGGCGGCACCCCGCAGCCCGAGAAGGCCAAGGCCGTGCTGCGCGCGGCCAACATCAAGGACAAGGTCAAGCTGACCCTGTACTCGACGCCCACCCGCTACGGCCCGGCCATGGACCAGGAGTTCCAGGCCATCGCCAAGATGCTCAACGACAGCGGCCTCTTCGAGGCCGACGTCAAGTCGGTGCCCTTCGACCAGTACGAGAAGGACATCAAGGCCGGCAAGTACGGCGTCTACGCGCTCGGCTGGGTCCCCGACTACCCGGACGCCGACAACTTCACGCAGCCGTTCTTCGGCCCGGACAACGTCCTCGGCAACAACTACGAGAACAAGGAGATCAGCGGGACCATCATCCCGTCGACCTCCGCCAAGTCCGACCGCACCGCGGCCACCGTCGACTACGGCCGCCTCCAGGACATCGTCGCCGAGGAGATCCCGATCCTCCCGCTCTGGCAGGGCAAGCAGTACGCCGTCACCCGCCAGAACGTGACCGGCCTGCAGTGGTCCCTGGACGCCTCGACCGTCTTCCGCTTCTGGGAGATCTCCAAGGGCTGACACGCCCGGTACGCCTGGCACGCCTGAAAAGCCAACGGGCCGGCAACCGCGTCACGCGGCTGCCGGCCCGTTCGCACGGCCGCCCACTGCCCGCTGCCTACTGCCCGGCTCCCGGACGCACCAGGCCGCTCTCGTACGCGTACACCGCCGCCTGCACCCGGTCACGCAGCCCCAGCTTCGTCAGGACGTGCCCCACGTGCGTCTTCACCGTGGTCTCGCTGACGAACAGATCCGCTGCGATCTCCGCGTTCGACAACCCCCGGGCCACCAGCTTCAGCACCTCGACCTCGCGCTCCGTCAGCGTGCCGAGCGTGTTCGGGACATCGTCCTCACCCGACGGCAGGTGCCCCGCGTACTTGTCCAGCAGCCGCCGCGTGATGCTCGGCGCCAGCATCGCCTCACCGGCCGCCACCACCCGGATCGCCTGCACCAGCTCATTGGCCGGCGCGTCCTTCAGCAGGAACCCGCTCGCCCCCGCCCGCAGCGCCTCCACCACGTACTCGTCCAGATCGAACGTGGTCAGCACGAGCACCTTCGCCGGCCCGTCCCGTCCCGGCCCGGTGATCTGCCGGGTCGCCTCCACCCCGTCCATCCGCGGCATCCGGATGTCCATCAGCACCACGTCGGGCTGCAACGCCCGCACCTGGTCCAGCGCCTGCAGACCGTCCCCGGCCTCACCGACCACCGCCAAGTCCTGTTCGGCCTCCAGGATCATCCGGAAACCGGTGCGCAGCAGCGGCTGGTCGTCGACCAGAAGGACGCGGATCGCCACGGGGTCTACCTCGTATTCGTCGGACGGCTTCGGCGGACCCCGCCCATTCTGCCCTGGCCCGGCGATCAGGAATCCGCCGGGCGTGCCGCCTCCGCACGCGGGACGATCACCAGCGGGTACGGCGGGGGAGTCCCCCCGAACTCCGGACACACCGCCTGATGATCACACCAGCCGCACAGCTTCGTCGGCCGCGGCCGCCAGTCCCCCGTCTCCGTCGCCTCCCGGATCGCCTCCCACAGCGCGTGCAGCTTGCGCTCCACCCGCTCCAGATCCGCGACCACCGGGTCGTACGTCACCACGTCCCCGCTGCCCAGGTACACCAGCTGCAGCCGCCGCGGCACCACCTGCTTCAGCCGCCACACCACCAGCGCGTAGAACTTCATCTGGAACAGCGCGCCCTCCGCGTACTCAGGCCGCGGCGCCTTGCCCGTCTTGTAGTCGACGATCCGCACCTCACCCGACGGCGCCACGTCCACCCGGTCGATGATCCCGCGCAGCCGCAGCCCCGAATCCAGCTCCGTCTCCACGAAGAACTCCCGCTCCACCGGCTCCAGCCGCGTCGGGTCCTCCAGCGTGAACCACCGCTCCACCAGCGCCTCGGCCTCCGTCAGCCACCGCGCCAGCCCCGCCCCCTCGTCCCCCTCCGGGAACAGCTCCGTCAGCTCCGGCTTCGCCTCCAGCAACCGGTCCCACTGCCCCGGGATCAACGCCTTCGCCCGCGGCGCCGTCCGCTCCTGCGCCGGATGATCGAAGAGCCGCTCCAGCACCGCGTGCACCAGCGTCCCCCGCGTCGCCGCCGCACTCGGCTTCTCCGGCAGCCTGTCGATCACCCGGAACCGGTACAGCAACGGACACCGCATGAAATCGCTCGCCCGCGAAGGAGACAGCGAACTCGGCCGCGCGGCACTCACCACGGCGTCGGCCTCGGCGTCGGCAGCGGCAGAGGCATCAGCGGCAGCGGTGTCGGCATCGGCGGCACCGGGAACGGAACCGGGGGGCGTCGTCATACCCAAAACAGTACGACCCCTCACCGACAGCACGTGCGTACCATCGACGCCGGCCCCCCTCGCACTGCATGATCGGTGCATCACACCGCGCTACGACCCGACCCGCCCCGCACCGGGACCGCGCGGGAACCACAATGGAAACCACCGGCGGAACCGACCCGGCGGACAGCACCGAACGAAGGACAGCCGTGGCAGACACCGACCAGACCGGCGAGCGCGCGAGCCGGCGCTCCGACCCGGGCGGCGGAATCCTCATGGGCCGCCCCTTCGGCGTGCCCGTCTACGTCTCGCCCAGCTGGTTCCTCGTCGCCGCCCTCATCACCTGGGTCTTCGGCGACCAGCTCGACCGGATCCTCCCCGACCTCGGGCCCGTCCGCTACCTGGTCTCCCTCTTCTTCGCCGTCGCCTTCTACGCCTCCGTCCTCGTCCACGAACTCGCCCACACCATCGCCGCCCTCCGCTTCAAACTCCCCGTCCGCCGCATCCAGCTCCAGTTCTTCGGCGGAGTCTCCGAGATCGAGAAGGAATCCGAGACCCCCGGCCGCGAATTCGTCCTCGCCTTCGTCGGCCCCCTGCTCTCCCTCGTCCTCGCCGGACTCTTCTACCTCGGGATGAAGGCCGTCGACCCCGCCACCGTCCCCGGCGTCCTCCTCGCCGGCCTGATGATCTCCAACCTCCTCGTCGCCGCCTTCAACCTGCTGCCCGGCCTCCCCCTCGACGGCGGCCGCATGCTCCGCGCCGTCATCTGGGGCATCACCGGCAAACCCATGACCGGCACCATCGCCGCCGCCTGGGTCGGCCGCGGCCTCGCCGTCGCCGTCCTCCTCGGCCTGCCCCTGCTCACCCACACCGGAGCCCTCGGCAACCGCGGCACCGAAATCGGCGGCATGAACACCGTCATGGACGCCCTGCTCGCCGCGATCCTCGCCGCCATCATCTGGACCGGCGCCGGCAACAGCCTGCGCATGGCCCGGCTGCGCGAACACCTCCCCGAACTCCAGGCCCGCGCCCTCACCCGCCGCGCCATCCCCGTCGAGAACGCCACCCCGCTCTCCGAAGCGCTGCGCCGCGCCAACGAAGCCGGCGCCCGCGCCCTCGTCGTCGTCGACGGACACGGCGACCCCACCGCCATCGTCCGCGAGAGCGCCATCGCCTCCGTACCCGAACACCGCCGCCCCTGGGTCGCCGTCAGCACCCTCGCCCAGGACCTCACCGACGGCATGAAGGTTTCAGCGGAACTCACCGGCGAAGAACTCCTCGAACACCTCCGCGCCACCCCCGCCACCGAATACCTCGTCGTCGAAACCGGCGGCGAGATCTACGGCGTCCTGTCCACCCTCGACGTCGAGAAGGCCTTCGTGAAGGCCATGGCGCGGCCCCAGTCCTGAAGCCAATACACTGGTCACATGTCCGAACCGACCGGTGCCGCCCGCCGACGCGGGCCCTTCGAGGTCGGGGACCAGGTTCAGCTCACCGACCCCAAGGGCCGCCACTACACGTTCACGCTCGAAGCCGGGAAGAATTTCCACACCCACAAGGGTTCCTTCCCCCACGACGAGCTGATCGGTGCCCCCGAGGGCAGTGTTGTCCGTACCACGGGCAACGTCGCCTACCTCGCGCTGCGTCCCCTGCTCCCCGACTATGTCCTGTCCATGCCCCGCGGTGCCGCCGTGGTCTACCCCAAGGACGCGGGCCAGATCCTGGCCTTCGCCGACATCTTCCCCGGCGCCCGCGTCGTGGAGGCGGGTGTCGGATCCGGCTCCCTGAGCAGCTTCCTGCTGCGCGCCATCGGCGACCAGGGCATGCTCCACAGCTACGAGCGCCGCGCCGACTTCGCCGAGATCGCCACGGCCAACGTCGAGCGCTACTTCGGCGGCCCGCACCCCGCGTGGCAGCTCACCGTCGGCGACCTCCAGGACAACCTGTCCGACACGGACGTCGACCGCGTGATCCTCGACATGCTCGCCCCCTGGGAGTGCCTGGAGGCCGTCTCCAAGGCCCTGGTCCCCGGCGGCATCCTGTGCTGCTACGTGGCCACCACCACCCAGCTCGCCCGCACCGTCGAATCCATCCGCGAGTTCGGCTGCTATGCCGAGCCGCAGCCCTGGGAATCGATGATCCGCAACTGGCACGTCGAGGGCCTGGCCGTCCGCCCGGACCACCGGATGATCGGCCACACCGGCTTCCTCGTCACCGCCCGCCGCCTCGCGGACGGCGTCGAGCCCCCGATGCGCCGCCGCCGCCCCGCCAAGGGCGCCTACGGCGAGGACTACGACGGACCCGGCAGCCAGTCCGGCGGCTCCGCCGACCGGGCCGACCGCGGCGACCGGGGCTGACCCCACCCGGACCGGCCACCCGGCACCCAACACACAGGCGCTGTGGCGCAGTTCCCCGAAGCGATCGGGAACTGCGCCACAGCGCCTTTTCGTTGCCCCGCGCACCGGGCGGACCCAGCCGTTCCACCTCCGTGTGAGGTGTGGCACGATGCTGGCGCCACGTCACCCTTCGCACAGGAGACACCCCGCGTGCCGCACAGCCCCGCCGAGCTCGCGCCAACGTTGGAAACCCTGGCGCACCACCACACCCGGCCCGTCCACTGGCTCGCCACCGCCTCGGCCATGGCCGCCGTCATCGCAGCCGCGGGCCTCGTCCAGCCCTCCGCAGGCGCCACCACCCGCTCCGGCGCCCCGGCCGGAGCCTCCGGCGCCGCCGCGGCCGGCCCCCAGGCCACCGCTCCCGACGCGCGGGCCCTCACGTACCCCCTGGACTGCCACGGTCTCCCGCAGGCCGTCACCGACACCGCCGAGGGCGACCTCGACGGCGACGGCCGCCCCGAGACCGTCGCCGCCGTCCGCTGCGACGCCGGCTCCGGCACCCCGCCCCACGCGGTCTACGTACTGACCCGGGACAAGGGTGCGGACGCCCGCGCCCGGGTCGTGGCCACCCTGCTCGACACCGCCCGGCGGCAGACCGCCGCCGACCTCACCGTGCGCGACGGGGTCGTCACCGCGAGCCTTCTCGGCTACTCCTCGCCCGACGTCCCGCGCTCCAGCCCCGACACGAAGCAGCTCGCCAAGTGGCGCTGGAGCGACGGGAAATTCCGCCAGGAGCTGACGGACTCGGCCGCCGCGCGGGTTTGAAGCGTCACAAGCCCATTACTCGGCGTCCGGACCGAAGACCTCGACCCTGTCCGAAACGCGCCTTACGTGAATACAGTCCCCCGGGCATTCCTTCGCCGAGTCGACCACGTCCTGGAGCAGCGTCAGCGGAACCGGAGTCGTCGCCCCCGCCTCCACCAGAAGCTCGTCCTCGGGGCTCTTCACGTACGCCAGACCGTCGATGTCCAGCTCGAACACCTCCGGGGCGTACTGCACGCAGATCCCGTCCCCGGTGCAGAGGTCCTGGTCGATCCAGACCTCTAGCGGCTCCCCGGCCCCGCCGGTACCGCCCGTCCGGGCCTCCTGCTGCACGGTCATATCTCCTGCCGTTCCCTGCGCTGAGTGATCCATCCCGGCCACAACTCGCGGCAAGTCGCACGAGCCCTGACGGGTGTTGAACAGTTCGACCTTACAACCGGCTGCTTTCCGATGTTGATGGGTGGGTATTTCCTTGGCGTGAGGGAGTACGCAAGGGTGAAGATCGGACACACCTCTACCGTCTTTGTGATCTAGGGGTTTCAATCACCACCAGCCCAGGTAGGGTCAGGAAGCGTCCAGCTCCCCTTGGAGGAGGTGAGGACCGTGGCAGCCCACGACGACGACATCAACCGCGGCATCCGGCCCGGGCGAGGGTCTGAGGACCCCGCCGGTCAGGTTGCCTATCTCGAGCAGGAAATCGCCGTCCTGCGACGTAAGCTCGCCGACTCTCCGCGACACACGAGGATTCTCGAAGAGCGGATCGTCGAGCTCCAGACAAATCTGGCCGGCGTCTCCGCACAGAACGAACGACTGGCGAATACCCTCCGTGAGGCCCGCGACCAGATCGTGGCTCTCAAGGAAGAAGTCGACCGGCTCGCGCAGCCGCCGGCCGGTTTCGGTGTCTTCCTTCAGGCGAACGAGGACGGCACCGTCGACATCTTCACCGGAGGCCGAAAGCTCCGCGTGAACGTGAGCCCCAGCGTCGACCCGGAAGACCTCCGGCGCGGCCAGGAGGTCATGCTCAACGAGGCGCTCAACGTGGTCGAGGCCATGGAGTTCGAGCGCGCCGGGGACATCGTCACCCTCAAGGAGATCCTCGAGGACGGCGAGCGCGCCCTGGTGGTCGGGCACACCGACGAGGAACGGGTGGTGAGGCTCGCCGAGCCGCTCCTGGACATCACCATCCGCCCCGGCGACGCCCTCCTGCTCGAACCCCGCTCCGGCTACGTCTACGAAGTGGTCCCCAAGAGCGAGGTCGAAGAACTCGTCCTCGAAGAGGTCCCCGACATCGACTACGACAAGATCGGCGGTCTGGGCGACCAGATCGAGCTGATCCGCGACGCGGTCGAGCTCCCGTACCTCTACCCGGACCTCTTCAAGGAACACGAACTGCGCCCGCCCAAGGGCATCCTGCTCTACGGCCCGCCCGGCTGCGGCAAGACGCTCATCGCCAAGGCCGTCGCCAACTCCCTTGCCAAGAAGGTCGCCGAGGTCACCGGCCAGCCCGCCGGGAAGTCCTACTTCCTGAACATCAAGGGCCCCGAACTCCTCAACAAGTACGTCGGCGAGACCGAGCGGCACATCCGCCTCGTCTTCCAGCGTGCCCGGGAGAAGGCGAGCGAGGGCACCCCCGTCATCGTCTTCTTCGACGAGATGGAATCCCTCTTCCGCACCCGCGGATCCGGAGTCAGCTCGGACGTGGAGAACACCATCGTCCCCCAGCTGCTCGCCGAGATCGACGGCGTGGAAGGTCTGGAGAACGTCATCGTCATCGGCGCCTCCAACCGCGAGGACATGATCGACCCGGCCATCCTGCGCCCCGGCCGGCTCGACGTGAAGATCAAGATCGAGCGCCCGGACGCCGAGGCCGCGAAGGACATCTTCGCGAAGTACCTCAAGGCCTCGCTGCCCCTCCACTCGGACGACCTGTCCGAGCACCAGGGCTCCACCGCCGGCACCGTCCACAGCATGATCCAGACGGTCGTCGAGCAGATGTACGCCGAAACCGAGGAGAACCGCTTCCTCGAGGTCACGTACGCCAACGGCGACAAGGAAGTCCTCTACTTCAAGGACTTCAACTCCGGCGCCATGATCCAGAACATCGTGGACCGTGCGAAGAAGATGGCCATCAAGGCCTTCCTCGAGCACAACCAGAAGGGCCTCCGCGTCTCCCACCTCCTCCAGGCCTGCGTGGACGAGTTCAAGGAGAACGAGGACCTGCCCAACACCACCAACCCCGACGACTGGGCCCGAATCTCCGGAAAGAAGGGCGAGCGGATCGTATTCATCCGCACCCTGGTCACCGGAAAGCAAGGCGCGGACACCGGACGCTCCATCGACACGGTGGCAAACACCGGTCAGTACCTCTGACAAAGCGGGGCGGCTGCGGATGCCCTCACAGGGCACCCGCAGCCGACTGCTTTACCGACCGCATTTCAGCCGGAGACGGGACAGGTCAATGACTGAAATGATCTCCCCACCAGCGCGGAGTGGTTCTAGGCTCTTCCGTACCGCCGGTAGCGCAGTGCGGGGACGGGCACCGCACAAGCACACGCACCGGAGCACCAGCGGTACTTGAGCGCCGCTCCCGAACGGGAGCGCCGCCGGGCAAGGAGGGCCGCATGACCGTACGGCGAGTAATGGGGATCGAGACGGAGTACGGGATCTCCGTCCCCGGGCACCCGAACGCCAATGCCATGCTCACCTCGTCCCAGATCGTCAACGCCTACGCGGCGGCGATGCACCGGGCGCGACGCGCCCGCTGGGACTTCGAGGAGGAGAATCCGCTGCGGGACGCCCGCGGCTTCGACCTCGCCCGCGAGGCCGCCGACAACAGCCAGCTCACCGACGAGGACATCGGCCTCGCCAACGTCATCCTCACCAACGGCGCACGGCTCTACGTCGACCACGCGCACCCCGAATACAGCTCCCCGGAGATCACCAACCCGCTCGACGCCGTGCTCTGGGACAAGGCCGGCGAGCGGATCATGGCCGAGGCCGCCGTGCGCGCCGCCCAGCTGCCCGGCGCCCAGCCGATCCACCTCTACAAGAACAACACCGACAACAAGGGCGCCTCCTACGGCACGCACGAGAACTACCTGATGAAGCGGGAAACCCCCTTCTCGGACATCGTGCGCCACCTCACGCCCTTCTTCGTCTCGCGCCAGGTCGTCACCGGCGCAGGCCGCATCGGCATCGGCCAGGACGGCCGCGAACACGGCTTCCAGATCAGCCAGCGCGCGGACTACTTCGAGGTCGAGGTCGGCCTGGAGACCACCCTCAAGCGCCCCATCATCAACACCCGCGACGAACCCCACTCGGACGCCGAGAAGTACCGCCGGCTCCACGTGATCATCGGCGACGCCAACCTCTCCGAGATCTCCACGTACCTGAAGCTGGGTACGACCGCGCTGGTCCTGTCCATGATCGAAGACGGGTTCATCAACGTCGACCTGGCCGTCGACCAGCCGGTACGCACCCTCCACCAGGTCTCCCACGACCCCGACCTACACCACCTGATCACCCTGCGCAGCGGCCGCACGCTGACCGCCGTACAACTCCAGATGGAGTACTTCGAGCTGGCCAGGAAGTACGTGGACGAGCGCTTCGGGGCCGACGCGGACGACCAGACCAAGGACGTCCTCGCTCGGTGGGAGGACGTGCTGGGGCGGCTGGAGAGCGACCCGATGAGCCTGTCGGGGGAGCTGGACTGGATCGCGAAGCGGGAGATCCTGGAGGGCTACCGCAGGCGCGACGGGCTGGGCTGGGACGCGGCGCGGCTGCACCTGGTGGACCTCCAGTACGCGGACGTACGGCCCGAGAAGGGGCTGTACAACCGCTTGGTGGCCCGCGGCAAGATGAAGCGGCTGGTGGAGGAGCCGGCGGTCGAGCGGGCCGTGAGCAAGCCTCCGGAGGACACCCGGGCGTACTTCCGGGGCCGGTGCCTGGAGCAGTACGCGGATGACGTGGCGGCGGCGTCGTGGGACTCGGTGATCTTCGATCTGCCGGGCCGTGACTCGCTGCAGCGGGTCCCGACGCTGGAGCCGCTGCGCGGCACCCGCAACCACGTGAAGGAGCTCCTGGACCGCTGCCGCACGGCGGAGGACCTGGTCCGGGTCCTGTCCGGAAACTGAGCCCATTCCGGGTCCCCGGGCGGGGGCTGAAAAGCCCCCGGTCCGGGAATCATGAAGACACCCGGACGTTGTGAAAGTACGGGGACGAATGCCGGACCCTCCTTGTAGGGTCCGGCGTAGGGTCTGATCTTGGGAGATCCCGAACCCGGGATCTCTCGACATGAGCGTGCGAACCGAGCGGGGTGAGGTAGACATGGCGACCAAGGACACCGGCGGCGGACAGCAGAAGGCGACGCGCTCGACCGAGGAGGTCGAGGAGACGACCGCCGAGGCGAGCTCCGACCTCAAGGAACGACAGGAAAAGCTCTCCGACGACGTCGACTCCGTACTCGACGAAATCGATGATGTGCTCGAGGAGAATGCCGAGGACTTCGTGCGCTCCTTCGTTCAAAAGGGTGGCCAGTAGGGCCTGTTTGCCTTCGATTTGAAGGTGGCGGCGTCGGGGTGGGGCAGATGAAGCGGTGCGCCCGGTGTGGTGAGGAGAAGCCGGACCGGGCGTTCGCCTCCAGGCGGGCCAACCTGGACGGACTCCACCGCCGTCGAACGGCGGGTCGGGCACTTGAAGCGCGCTTACGGCATCACCGAGGCCGTGCGCGACGAAATGATCGCGTTCCACAACGGCACCTGCTGCATCCGCGAAACGGCCCCGGCGGTCCATGTGGATCATTGCCACGAGGCGGGTAGGGTCCGTGGCGTACCGTGCTTCAACTGCAATACGGCTATCGGACTGTTGGGAGAGGATCCCGGCACCATCCAGCGGGCCATCTCATACCTGGAGGGAAACGCGTGGAAGCCAACAATCGTGGCACAGGGCGTCTACCGGCAGCCTTCCTGACGCCGGGGTCCTCGTCCTTCATGGACTTCCTCGGGGCGCACTCGCCCGAGATGCTGCCCGGCAACCGCAAGCTGCCGGAGGGTGTCGTCGAGGCGCCGCACGGGACGACCATCGTCGCCACCACCTTCCCCGGCGGGGTCGTGCTCGCCGGTGACCGGCGGGCGACCATGGGCAACATGATCGCGCAGCGGGACATCGAGAAGGTGTTCCCGGCGGACGAGTACTCCGCGGTGGGGATCGCCGGTACGGCCGGCCTGGCCGTGGAGATGGTGAAGCTGTTCCAGCTGGAGCTGGAGCACTTCGAGAAGGTGGAAGGGGCGACGCTGAGCCTGGAGGGCAAGGCGAACCGGCTGTCCACCATGATCCGGAGCAATCTCGGGATGGCGATGCAGGGGCTGGCCGTCGTGCCGCTGTTCGCCGGCTGGGACGAGGGCAAGGAGAAGGGCCGGATCTTCTCCTACGACGTGACCGGCGGCCGCTCCGAGGAGCACGGCTTCGCCGCCACCGGTTCCGGCTCGATCTTCGCGCGCGGCTCCATGAAGAAGCTGTACCGCCCCGACCTGACGGAGGAGCAGGCCACCACGCTGGTCGTGCAGGCGCTGTACGACGCGGCCGACGACGACTCGGCGACCGGTGGCCCGGACCTCTACCGCCACATCTACCCGATCGTCACCGTCATCACGGACGAGGGATTCCGCAGGCTCAGCGACGAGGAGTCGCAGGAGCTCGCCCGTACGGTCACCAACCGTCGCCTGGAGCAGCCCGACGGCCCGCGCGCCGCCCTGCTCTGACCATCCGTCGCCCCGTAGGAGCCCAGAAGAAAGGGACGGACAGCCGGTGTCGACTCCGTTCTATGTGTCACCCCAGCAGGCCATGGCCGACCGGGCGGAATACGCCCGCAAGGGCATCGCCCGCGGTCGCAGCCTTGTCGTGCTGCAGTACGCCGACGGCATCGTGTTCGTCGGCGAGAACCCGTCCCGCGCGCTGCACAAGTTCAGCGAGATCTACGACCGGATCGGCTTCGCGGCCGCCGGCAAGTACAACGAGTACGAGAACCTGCGGATCGGCGGTGTGCGCTACGCGGATCTGCGCGGGTACACCTACGACCGTGACGATGTGACGGCCCGTGGGCTGGCCAACGTGTACGCGCAGACGCTGGGCACGATCTTTTCGAGTGCCGGTGAGAAGCCGTACGAGGTGGAGCTGGTCGTCGCGGAGGTCGGTGCGACGGCCGCGGGTGACCAGATCTACCGCCTGCCGCATGACGGTTCGATCGTGGACGAGCACGGCTCGGTCGCGGTGGGCGGGAACGCGGAGCAGATCAGTACGTTCCTGGACCAGCGTCACCGGGACGGGATGACCCTGTCCGAGGCGTTGAAGCTGGCGGTGCAGGCGCTGTCGAGTCAGGCGAACGGTGCTGACAAGACGATTCCGGCGGAGCGGCTGGAGGTCGCGGTGCTGGACCGGACGCGGGCGCAGCAGCGGAAGTTCAAGCGGATCCGGGGCCGGCAGTTGTCGCGGCTGCTGGAGGCGGATGTTCCGGCGGCGGCTCAGGCCGATGCCGTGTCGAACGACGAAGAGCCCGAGGATTCCGAGTAGCAAGCGCGTGAGTGCCCCGGTCCGCCCTGTTGGGCGGGTCGGGGCATTTTCGCGTTCCGGGGCGGTCAGGCGGGTGCGGGGCCGGTGGAGTCGCGGACGACGAGGTGGACGGGGAGGTCGGGGGCCGTCCAGGGGGTGCCGTCGAGTACGGCGAGCAGGGCGGTCATGCCGTGTTCGCCGACGCGTTCGGCGGGGAGGTGGACGGTGGTGAGCTCGGGTTCGACGGCGGTGGCGAGGGCGAGGTCGTCGAAGCCGGTGACGGAGAGGTCGTCGGGGACGCGCAGGCCGAGGCGGCGGGCGGCTTTGCAGGCGCCGGCGGCGAGGATGTCGTCGTCGCAGACGATGGCGGTGGGTCGGCCGTGGGGGGCCGCGAGGGCGGCCTCGGTGGCCGTACGGGCGCCGTGGACGGTGAGGGGGGCCCGTACGGTGCGCAGCTCGGTGTGGGGGCCGAGGAGGGAGGCGAGGGCTTCGGCGCGGACGTCGAAGGTCCAGGAGTCCACGGCGGAGGCGAGGTGGAGGATGCGGCGGTGGCCGAGGCCGAGGAGGTGTTCGGCGACCTGGCGCATGCCGTCGGCCATGGCGAGGTTGACGTGGGCGGCGGCGGGGCCGGCGGTGGGGTCGCTGTCGAGCATGACGAGGGGGAGGGTGTCGCCGCCGATGGCGTCGAGGGCGTGGGCGGCCATGGAGGAGGCGATGACTCCGTCGAGGGCGGCCTGGGCGGAGGCGAAGGGGTTGCGGGCGGGGCCGGTGCCGTCGGGGGAGGGGTAGAGGACGACGCCGAAGCCGTGTTCGGCGGCGATGCGGGCGGCGCCGGTGTAGACGCGGGCGAAGAATTCGTTGGTGAGGGCGGGGACGACGAGGAGGGCGGTGCGGGTGCTGCCGAGGCGGAGGTTGCGGGCGGCGAGGTTGGGGCGGTAGCCGAGGGTGGTGGCGGCGTCGCGGACGAGGCCGGCGGTGCGTTCGGAGACGCGGCCGCGCCATTTGTCGCCGAGGACGAGGGAGACGGTGGCCTGGGAGACCCCGGCGGCGGTGGCGACGTCGCGGCTGGTGGGTCTCGTCACAGGGGGCTCCTGAAGTGCGAGGTCGTGGGTGTGGGCGGGGCCTGCGGGGTGGACCGTGGTGCTGCGGCCATGGTACGTATGACGAGTCACGTTATACGTATTACCCCGGCTTGATCCGGGCAGAAGGGGGCGGTCATGGCCGCGGGTTACGCGGAGCTGCTCAGGACCCGGCACGCCGCGAGGCTGCTGGTGGGCACGCTGGTCGGCCGGTTGCCGAACGGCACCGCGCCGATCGCGATCGTGCTGTTCACGCGGGCCGAGGGCGGCAGCTACAGCCTGGCGGGGGCGCTGGCCGCCGCCTACGGGGTGGCCAACGCGGTCGGTCAGCCGCTGCTGGGGCGGGCGGTGGACCTGTACGGGCAGCCGCGGGTGCAGTTGCCGGCGGCGCTGGTCTCGGCGCTGGGCATGGTGTGGCTGGCGCTGTCGGGTACCGGTTCGGTGGCGGTGGCGTACGCGGCCGTGGTGGTCGCGGGGCTGTTCACGCCGCCGCTGGAGGGCGGGCTGCGGGCGCTGTGGCCGGGTGTGCTGGGCGGCCGTGAGGAGCGGGTGCACCAGGCGTACGCGATGGACGCGGTGGCGCAGGAGGTCATGTTCACGGTGGGCCCGCTGCTGGTGACGCTGTTCGTGGCGGTGTGGTCCCCGGCGGGGGCGCTGCTGGCGCTGAACGCGATCGGGGTGCTGGGCGCGCTGTCGGTGGTGGTGTCGGAGCCTTCGCGGGCGTGGCGCTCGGAGCCGCGTGAGGCGCACTGGCTGGGGGCGCTGCGCTCGCGCGGGCTGCTGGCGCTGCTGGCGGCGTTCTTCTTCGTGGGGTCGGCGCTGGGTTCGATCACGGTGGCCGGGGTGGCGTACGCGGACGATCACGGTGGTCAGGCGGTGTACGGCTGGCTGATGGCGGCGCTGGGTCTGGGCGCGCTGGTCGGCGGTGTGGCGTACGGGGCCCGGCAGTGGGCGGGTGCGCCGGAGCGGCGGCTGCGGCTGCTGGTGGCGTTGCTGGCGGTGTGTTACCTGCCGCTGATGCTGGTTCCGGGGCCGGTGGCGATGACGGGGCTGGCGGCGCTGGCGGGGGTGTTCCTGGCTCCGGCGATCGCCTGTGCGTTCATCGTGGTGGACCGGCATGCTCCGGTGGGCACGGTGACGGAGGCGTTCTCGTGGCTGGTGACGTTCTT